>JBDSSU010000001.1:0-10013 GCA_039928635.1 Opitutaceae bacterium
CGGCGATTCCGGCGGTGGCGCTGCTGTTCTGAAGGAGTCCGATTTCGCCAAAAAATTCGCCGGGGTAAACGACCCCGACGCGTTTACCGTTCCGCATCACCGAGGCTTCCCGCTCGAAGATGATGAAGAAATGGTGGCTCGAGGATCCTTCCTGCACGATGGCGCCCTCCGGATCACAGTCCACGATGGTCGAGAGCTGTGCGAAGCGCTCGACCGCTTGGGGATGCCAGGTGCGGCACAGCCCGATCTGCTGGAGAAAGGGCCGTTTGATCAAAATGTTGGTGAGGCTCGCTTTCGGAATCACTTTGAGCAGGTCGCGTTCGACCGAGGCGCGGTCGACCGTCAACAGCGTCACCGGAGTCAGCGAGCGTACCCGATATTCCGGACGGGCCGGATCGGCGAGGTCCTGCAACCCGACCACGTCCCCTTCCGCCAGGGTGTTAACGCGCGTGGTACGGCCGGAGGGCAGCACGCGATACAAACCGAGCGTGCCGCTCACAATGAGCGCTGCCTGAGTCGGACTTCCGCTAAACTCCGGCAACCAGGCGAACGCCCTTTGATGCACCGGTTGCAACTGACGGGCGACCGCCTGCCGTTGAGCAGAGGGCATGGTGCGAAAAAGGGGTGACGACGAGGCGAGCTTGATGCGATCGGCTTCCTCCAGGGCGAATTTGCGGCCACCAAACCAGCGGGTTTGCCAAAGGCGGACGGATTGGCGGCGATGCCGGACACGCGTTCGGAGGAATTGCGTGAGTTCCCACGCCAAAAGGGCCAGAGCGAGGATGATCAGGGTGCCACCGATATTGAAGGCGATATGAGGACCGCTCGCTTTCCAGAAATCGAGTTTCCAGATCGGTACGTCGAACAGCCGCGCGGTCAGATAGGTAAACGCCATCGCCCAGACCAACGCGTAAGCCAGCTTCATCCACGTTTCCGGCAGTGCCAGCGTGGCGACGAGCAGTTTCCAGCGCGCGCGGGGGCGGAGATTCGGAGGGAAAATGAAATCGTGTTCGGCATCCGTCAGTCGCGGCCCGCGTTCGAGTCCGAAGAGCGTCGAAACCCCTCCGCCAAAAACGGGCCGCAGGATAACGGCCAATCCGAGCAAGGGGAAAAGATTCCAGGTCGGCTGATGCCAGGCCAGAAAGCCGGTCAGCGCCGCGACCAACGCGGGCCCAGCCAGGACGAGGGTCACCTGTGCGATGGGGGAGAGCATGATGGCGTCGGCCCCGTCGAAGGTGAACTGCGGTGGCAGGGCCAGCCAGCGCCAGCGCGGCTGATACACCTCACCGCCTGATCCACGAATGATACACGCCGCGATCAGGGCACCGAGCGAAAGCGCCACCGAGAGAAGGGCGAGGCCAGTGACGGCGTCCACCCAGATGGGCGGCAATTGCGGTCGGAAAATGAGGGTCACGGTCATTCCCGCCACAAAGAGTATGAAGAGAAGACGCGCCACGGTGTGGGGGCGCACGGTTGCCCGCCAGTTGATGGACTTCACCTCGGGGACCGAAGCATGGGGTTCGAGCAGAATATTGGCACGAACCGCCTTCAGGATTAGCTCGTAAAACTCACTGAGCGGCAGGCACAGACGCTCCTCGAGGGCGTGGCCCAGGACGACGGGGACGGTGCGCGGCTGGCGAAACTGTTGCAGCAAAATCCACTGAGCCTTGCTCACGTGGAGATAGGTTTTTGCGGGGATGTTCTTCAACACCAGCGTGCCTTCAACCGACGGGCTCTCGCGCACGTGCGGCGCAAGCACGAGCGTCTGCGCCGTCAGAATCAGATTGAAGTCCATGGTCCGCGACTCAGCTGACCGGATCCTCTGACTCCAGAACTTCCGTCACCGCGCTCTCGAGTTCAGCGATGCTAAACGGCTTCGCCACGAACCGATGCTCCCGAAGATCAGCCGGCCACCAGGAAATGTCCGTCAAATGGCCGCTGATAAAAATCACTTTGAGCTTCGGGTAACGCGCCAGGATCCGCCGCGCCAGCTCGAGTCCGTCGATCCCTGGCATCAACACATCGCAGACCAACAACGCGGGAGGAGTTTTCGCATGGTCGATGGCTTCCATCGCCGCATCGCCATTGTTCGCCGCTCTCACTGGCATCCCGAATCGCTCGAGGACCGTGCTGATCAACGGAATGATCGAGGGCTCATCGTCGACTAACAGAATCCATCGTGAGTTGACCTGAGCCGATTTGGACGGGAGGGCGGAATTTTCCATGGGAACGGAACGACGTGAAAGTGGAAGTGTGCTGAATGCCAGAAAGGTATGGCAACGGACCCGGCGAAGTTACAGGCGGATGCGAACGTGGGAAGCTGGAAATCGCCGGTGGATGGGCGGAACGAAGCAGCTGCCGCGCCCGGCCCTCGGCTCCGGCGGAAAATGGCTGGATTGCGCGCGGTGATTCACCGATCGCTTATCCATCCCGCCGGGGCTTGGCGCCCCGGAAAGTTTGTCACGAAAACCCGATCTAGCGGGAAAGTTTTTTCTGCGACTTGTAGTCCTGCACGAAAATACTCGTGACGAGCCAGAAGCCGCCTCCGGCTGCGCCGATGAAACACAGGATCGCGAGGCCCGGGTAGCCGAAGATCCGAAAGTTCGTTTCCACCCGCATCAGCAATGACGCACCCATGATCAATGCCGCGAGAATGATTCCGGCGGTGATGCGGTTCGCGATTTTCTGCATGCCGTCGAGCATCACTTTTGCGTCCACCGCCTTCACCTTGATTTCCACTTCGGAGTTCGTGATCGCGTCGAACATGCGATTCAGCCGGGCCGGCAGATGGCTCATGAAATCCTTCATCTCGAGCAGGGACGAAAAGACGTTTCCCTGCGTGAGATCCTTGCGCATCCGGTGCGACATCAACTCGCCGACATTGCGCCGGATGGAAGCGTTGGGATCGAAGGTCGGATCGAGGATCCGGCCCACTTCGTCGAGCTGAAGCAGGGTTTTTCCGAGCACGGTCAGTTCGCTGGGCACGAACAAGCCGTTGTCGCGCGCGTTGCGACTTACATCCAGCAGGGAAAGGCCGACGTTGATTTGATCGAGCTCCTGATCCTTGCGGATCGCCACGAGCTGCGCGATGCGGCGGCGAAATTCCACCGCATTGAAACCTTCGGTGCGCTCGCTCATGCGGATGACGATCTCCGCGGCCTCGTCGCCGTTTCCCTCGCTGATGGCGAGGAGGAGCTTGAGCAGCTTTTCCTGCATCGCGGGGGCGGTGTGTCCGACCATTCCGAGATCGAGCAAGGCGATGCGCCGGTCATCCGTGATGAAAACATTTCCGGGATGCGGATCGGCGTGAAACAAGCCGTCGACCAACACCTGCTGGAGATAGGCCTTGAAGAGTTCCTCCGCGAGCGGCGCGCCTTTGACATCGAGGCGCGCGAGCGGACTCAGGCTCGTGATTTTGTGACCGCGCACATAATCCATGGTCAGAATGGAACGCGTGCTGTAGTCGAGCACCGGCTGCGGGACTTGGATCAGTTCAAATGACTCCAGGTTTTTTCCGAGCGTGATGAGATTCTGGGCTTCACGTTCGTAGTTCAGTTCCTGCTGAATGGTCGCCCGGAATTCCTGGAGCACGGAAAGAAAGCGAACGCGTTTGCCCGTGTCGGTGTGGCCATCGAGGAAGCCCGCGATTTCCGCGAGCACTTCGAAATCTTCCGCGATTTGCGCTCGGATATTCGGACGCTGCACCTTTACGACCACGTCGCGCCCATCGCGCAATGCGGCGGAGTGAACCTGACCGAGCGAGGCCGCCGCGATCGGCTCCTGATCGAAACGGGAAAACGCCTTCGAGATGCGCACGCCGAGTTCGCTCATGACGATCTGCTCCACTTCGTCGTAGGAGAAGGGCTTCACTTTGTCCTGAAGGCGGGCGAGCGCCTTGAGATAGGCGTCGGGCAGGAGGTCCGGCCGCCCCGCGAGCACTTGGCCGAGCTTCACGTAAGTCGGCCCCATCGCCTCGAGATCGGAAGCGAGTTCCTCCGGTGAGGCCGCGCCGCTGGTGGGGGCGGATTGGGTGTCGCCGGGATCAAAGGCGTCGTGGGTGCGCAGTCGATCCACCAGATCCGAGCGGCCATATTTCCAGAGGAGGGAAGCGATCTCGCGGTAGCGTTTCAGATGGGTGGCGGAAAGTTTCATGGGAGCGGCGAAACGCCGGGGGAGTTATTCTCGTCAGAAGAAGGGGATAGAAATCACCGACAGCGGCGACGGCGGGGAGTTCGCCAATCACCGGCACCTGCCGCGTGGTCACGTCCCGTGAATTTCGAATGTGAGGAACAACTGGTCCGCGTTCCGGTTTGTTTCACCGGGAAGTTCACGAGGCGTGAGCTTTCCGCCCCATGTTCAACGCTGCCAAAGACGCTCTCGCCAGCCGCGCGGCGCAATCCTTCCTTAACGACCGCATGAGCCGCTACGGCAAGGTCGAGCGCCTGAAGATCGATTCCGAACGAAAACAAATGGAGGTCGTCTGCGTGCTCGAGGGAGAGCAGAGCCCGATCACCGTGCGCGTCGGAAATTACGTCGTGCTCAGCGAAGGATCGAAACGATTTCTCCAGGTTTCAAAATGCACCTGTTCCCGGCCGTGGCTGCAGCGCCTGCTGAATGATTTCGCGGAAGATCGGCGGGTGGAGCTTCCCGCTTGGGCCGCAGCCGCGCTTTGATGGGTGGGGAATCTGGTGTCTCACGAGGCGAGCCCGGAACGCGGGGAGGACGGCGGAGGGAACTTGAGCGCGGCCCGGAGGACCATGCAGGCCACATGGCCGAAGAACTCCCAATCTTGTATGTGAAGCCAGGCTGTTCCTGGTGTGCCGAAGTGATCGCGTTCTTGTCCGCTAACGGAATCGGCTACCGCGAGCAGGACGTGGTGAAAGATCCGAAAGCCTTTGCGGAAATGCAGCGCAAGTCGGGACAGACGCGCGCGCCGACTTTGGATTGGCACGGCCAGATCCTCGCGGACTTCGGCGTCGCGGAGCTGGTCCCATTTCTGCAGACGCAGAATGTGAAGCTCGAGGATAGTTGACCGCTTTTTCGGAAGGGACGGGATGGGTCGGCTTGCCAGACTTAATCTCGTTGGGGATTCGCTGAGCTGCTGATGAACGGAATGCGGCCGTTGCGGGAGCGTTCCGGCTGGGTGGCACGGGCATCTTGCCCGTGTTCCGTTCCTCCTGTTGCGAATCCACGCGCAAGAGAATAACTGAGCTTTGGTTCGAACGACTCACCGCTGCCCTTTCACTTAAAGGGCGGCGCGCTCCGCAAAAATAGCAAAACACGGTGGCGGATCGCCCGGAGAAAAATTTCGGCGACTCCACCTCGCAAATTTAACGACTCCACCTCGCGGTCCCACCGGCGTGAACCCTCCGCCCTCTGGGCGATGCGACGCGACTGAATAAAGTTCGGGGACTATTTCCGGAAGATTTTCGCGATGACGAAGATGATGATTGCTCCGACCAACCCGCCGCCGAAAAGCATGTAGAGGAGCGAATAGCCGACGGCCGCGACGGGAGGCGCTGAGGTGAGGAAGAGGAGAGCGTGCATGGGAGCGGAGGTTTTTAGGTGATGGGTTTCACGGGGTGGAAAACACTCCGACATGGTAGCCGCTGCCCGGGTTAGGTTCCCGGCTGGCGCTTGGTAATCGGACTGACCGTGCCAGCAGCAGCCCTACATCAGTTTGGCCTCGAGCGTCACCGTCGCGTTCAACACGCGCGTGACCGCGCAGGCCTTGGCTTGCTCAGCCAGTACCTGGAACTTTTCAGGACTGAGGTGCAGCACGTGGGCGTTGAGGGTCAGATGAGAGGCGGCGATCGTCCAACCCGTCGGCGGAATATTCTCCATCGTGATCTCGGCCGTCACTTCCAGGCGATCGGGCGGAAAGCCGGCGTCACTCAGGATCCCGGCGGCCGCCATGGCATAACAGCCGGCGTGAGCCCCCGCGATAAGCTCTTCCGGATTCATCCCCGGGCCGGTTTCGAAACGGGAGCCGAAGGAATACTGGGTGGAGTGAAGGACCCCACTGGGGACCGTGAGATTGCCCGTACCTTCATTGAGGGAGCCGCTCCACACCGCCAGTGCGGAACGTTTCATGGTTAAGGTGAGCACGGGATTTTGGGATGAGTTTTGTTTGGCGCGGAGTGAGCCCCCGGCGCGCGGCGAGCATGGACTTGATCCGGCCCGGACAGTTCCGACCCCTGACATTTTGCGCGGAGAAGTCGTGGCCATTGCGCTCGACCGCGGCCTGTGGGTCGTAAGGAAAAAGTGTGGAAGGGTGACCACGTTTTCACGCACCGCTCGGAAAGCAGAAACCAGTTTCCAGTTTCGGCGCTGAACGCTCTTGGGCGGTTGCGTGGCTCAGGAACGTTTCGCCGCGACAGAACTGCCCAGTTTACCATCGGCTTTGCGCGCTTGGTAACGGCGCCGTAAACGCGCGATGAGGAAGGCGCAGACGCCTAATTTCACTGCGTAAACGGCGACGAGCACAATCAGTCCCCGGCGACTGGGATCGCTACTGAGATCACCGAGAAAAATCGTGACATAAGACCGCGCCACGTAGATCGGGAGGCAAATCCAGAAGTACGTTCGGAGCGGTACTCCCGAAAGGGCGAGCAGGTAGTTGCGCGCGAAATAGGGAACGCCCGGCACCAAGGCGGCCATCACGGAAATGGCGGCGTTTTCTCCCGGAGGAATCTCGGGCAAATGATGTTTTTTGCGCGCCAGCAAGCGCAGCAGAGGTTCGCGCAGAAAGCTGCGTGAAACCCAGTGCGTGAGCAGCAGATGAATTGCCGTTGCTCCCGCCACCGCCACACCACCAAGCACGGGTCCGAATTTTACGCCGGCAACGAGATAAACAATACCGATCGAAAACCCGGCGACCGGCAGCGTCGCCATCAGCGCGAAGACCAGCGGTCCGTTGAGTGAAGCGATGCTTTGCTGCAGGCGGGCCCAGTCGAAGCCGGTGGTTGAAATGGCCCAGATCGCCAGCGCAACCACCGCTGCGCCGATCACCCACCACCAACGACGGATCGGTTTCGCGCGAGGCTTTGAGGTTCGTGACGCCGTGCCTTCCGCATGCGCGGTTGAGGAACGCCGAGATTTTGGCTGAGGGCGATTGGTGGGGAGACCCATGGATAGCTATTCGTTTCTTGCGCTGGGATGGCGACGAGCAGACACAGACCGCAACTCCGCCTTCTAGTCGCAAACGCGTCTGGGATTACCGGGTTAGGCTCACGGGGCCGGGAACTGGGTTTCGTTATTTGGGTCCAGAGCTGCGCTTCCGCCGTTCCCCGAATTGTTAGCGTCCAATTCCCACTTATGAGCAGCCTCCTCGAAAAACTTCGTCTCCGTCCTTCATCGACGCGCGCTGCGGCCGCGAAATCCCAACCCGGCTCCGATCAGCGCCGCCATGATGACAAGGTCCGGTTCTGGGTGATGATGGTGGTCGGAGTCGTGGTGGTGGCCGCGGCGTTTTTTTGGATGACGTCGGCGCGAATCCTGGGAGAGCCGGTTGTGTTCAACTATTCTCCGCGCGACGTGATTTTCGCCGAGACGATCGGTCCGCTCTTGGGCGCCGAGGTGATTGGAAGGAACTCCGTCGAAACGTTGGTCAACGGCGACGCGTTTTTTCCCGCGATGCTGAAATCGATTCGCGAGGCGAAGAAAACCATCACGTTTGAAACCTACATCTGGTCGACCGGGAAAATCAGCGAGCAGTTCATCGAAGCGTTCAGCGAACGCGCGCGGAACGGGGTCAAGGTCCACGTCATCGTGGATGGAATGGGAACCTTGAAATTCAAAAGCGAGGATCGGAAACGGATGATCGATGCAGGCGTGGAGTTCTACACCTATGGGCGCGAGCATTGGTACGAGCTGAAGCCGAATATTAACCATCGCACGCACCGTAAGCTTCTGATCGTCGACGGACAGATCGGCTACACCGGCGGCATGTGCGTCGACGACAAATGGCTGGGCAACGCCGATGCGCCCGATCTTTGGCGCGAGACCGTCGTCCGGGTCGAAGGGCCCGCCGTGCGCCAGATGCAGTCGGTCTTCGCCGCGAACTGGCTTCAGACGACCTCGCGTCTTATCGTCGGCCCCGATTATTTCCCCACCGAAAAATCCGCCGGGTCGGTGAAACTCCAGTGCTTTAAAAGCGGGCCCAACGAAGATCCGGAGAACGCCCGCATCTCCTATCTGCTGGCGATCGCGGCAGCCCAGAAATCGATCAAGATTGCGCACGCCTATTTCGTGCCGGACGACCTCGCGATCAAGATGCTCCTTTCTGCGCGTCAGCGCGGCGTGGACATCGAAGTAGTTATTCCCGCGATCAACGATTCACGTTTTGGCCGGGCGGCGTCGCGTTCGAGGTGGGGAAAGTTACTTGAAGCCGGGGTGAAGTTTTACCGCTATGAGCCCGCGATGTATCACGCCAAAGTGATGCTGGTCGACGACGCCTTCGTGACGATCGGATCGGTGAACTTCGACAATCGTTCCTTCAGCATCAACGACGAGGTGAACGTCAACGTGCTGGACGCCGATGTCGCCGCGCAGCACGTGAAAATTTTTGAGGCCGACCGCAAGGATTCCAAGCCCCTGACCCTTGAGGAGTTCAACGGGCGTCCCGCCTACCAGAAACTGCTGGATCATCTCGCGGGGATGTTCCGCTCCCAGCTCTGAGGCGTCCCCAACGCTTCGGGGCGGAAATCGGCCGCGAGATCCGGGCGGTGGCTCACCACCAGGAAGTCGTGGCCCGTGGGCGGTGGCGTGCGATGGCGTTCCCGATCACCTCCGAATCGATGATAGGGGAGAGGTCGGCTGGCGTAATCAAAGGTCGCGAGGAGGTCCTGCGCTTCGAGCCGCGTTGGCGTGATTTGACGGTTTTGCATGGTGGGTTGGGTTGAAGCCCGCTCCCAGCGCACCGGCCGAGGCATAAAAAAGCCCCTCCGGTTGGCACCGGAGGGGCAAAGTCGTTTAAACGATCAGAGCCCTCGCGGCGCGCGTGCGACGACGGAGACGACGGAAATAACGGCGACAATAAAGTGGCCGTGAGTCGTGCTGCTGAGCGTCTTGCCGCAGAGGTTCATGAGTGAGCCACGGAAAAAGGCGAACGCGTCGGGGCGTGTCAAGACGTAGAGCGAGGCGTCGCTCAAAATGCAGGTCGCCTCGATTCTCCAATCCGGGACGTTCCCCGCCGCTTCACCCCTCAGTTTGGCTGCGCCCGCGCAAGCCCTGCGGCCAAGCCAGATTACCCTACAACGTTTCGATCTTTAGAACGTCAGACCTTTGTCCCCCCATATACAAAAATGAAAACCTATCAGAAATTATTCGCGGCCTTCCTGGCCGTTTGCTTCATGACCGTCAGCGCGTTCGCGGCTGATGCCTCGCCTGCGGGCACTTGGAAATTCACTGCTGCCGGCCGTGGCGGCAATCCGGGCACGGAGCGCACCCTGATGCTCGACGTCAAAGACGGTAAACTCACCGGCACGTTGAAGGGCACAACGGGTGGCCAGTTTGAAATTCCGGATGCCGCGATTGAGGAAGCCTCTTTCAAGGATGGCATGGTGGCTTTTGCCGTGACGACCGACTTCAACGGCACGAAGCGGACCACCAAGTACTCCGGCAAACTCGAAGGCGAGAAGATCACCGGCAGCACCGAGCGCCCAGGCCGCGATGGCGCCATGCAGAAGACCGATTGGGCCGCCATGCGCGCAAAGTAATCCCGTTTTATTCACCCGGTAAATTCCGGATCGTCCCGCCTCCTTTTCGGAGGCGGGATTTTTTTGCCCTCACGTCGTTATTCAGCGCCTCCACCCTAACTAACCCGCATTCATCACACTTTTCGTGGAGCTCTTTTTGCCACAGAGTGCACCGAGCGCCGACACAGAGAGCACAGAGCCAACCGCTCTGTCTTACTCCGTGTCCTCTGTGGCTCATGCCTTGGTTCGTTGCAGGTATAATTCATTCGCATTGGGAGCGATACCCCGAAGCTTGCTTCGGCTTGGTTGCAAAAG
>JBDSSU010000002.1:0-3508 GCA_039928635.1 Opitutaceae bacterium
CATGAACTGAAAAAGTCCCTTCGCGCCCACGGGGCTGCGCGCATCCGGATTGAACGAACTCTCCGCTTCGGCGAGCCAGGCGAGTTCCGGCGGCACGCCTTCCGCGGTGAAAGCGGCGCGCAAACGCGGCATCAGCTCGGCCGCCCGCGATGGCAGCGGGCGGCCCCGCACCCGCGCCACCCACAGATCGTAATGCGGCAAAGCGCTGGAGTTTTGCGGAGACAGTTTTGAACCGGGAGTGGGCGACGACGAAGGCCGCCTGGGCCCGGGCGGCGTTGGCGTTGTTGGGTTGGTGGTCGGCGTGGGTGCGGTCACTTCCTTCGCACCTTCGATCTCGTCGATCCGCTGTTCGAGCCAGTCGGCGTACTCCGCGTAATCGGGCAGCGTGCGCACCGCCGAGAGCGCGACCCTCGCTTCCGGGAGATAAACCGCGAGTTCCTGGAGCGAATCACCTTCGAGGCTGCGCTGGAAGCGCGTCGCAAATTCATCCCACCGCTCTTTTGAGGGAAATTCATACTGCGCCTTGATCTCCGGTGACGCGTATTGCTCGAAAAGCTGGCGCCCAATTTCGAACAGATCACTGCCAGCGGCCGCCGGCGTGGGTGCGGCTGGCGGCTGCGCCGGCCGTTGCGTCTGCGCGACCGCAGGAACGCTTCCGCTCACCATCACCACCGCTGCCAGAACCGAAATAGGGAAACGCATGGAGTAAACGAGACCGGTTTCCTGCGCCGAGGTTGCTCGCGAATCAAAATCAGCTGGAAGCACCCGCCTCAACTACGGAGCCGCTTTGGGAGCCGCTCCCGGATTCAGCGCTCGCGTCATGATCGTTTTCAGCCGCAGCGCAGGTTGCTCCTTCAAAACGATGCTGGCGTCTCCCAAATATTGGCCGGGATTACGCGCGATCCAATCGGTCGTCGCGATCCGATACCTGCGCGCGGGATCAATCGCGGGCGCTCCGTCGGCCACAAGATAATCACCGTGGCGCTGCGCGAAGGGCGTGGCCTCGTTCTCATTGGACATCGCGAGGATGGCCCGCAATTGCACCCCAGTGACCTCGGCCGTGCAGATCACACTGTCGAACCGCACGCAGGCATCGAGGGCAACTCGGGACACCTCGCCGAGCGGAAGCCCGGCACCAAAGGTTGTCCGGCCCACAAAGGCGGCATCGACCCCGGCCTCCGTCCGAACCGCACCGACCGCAAAACGCGCCGCTTCATCGGGTGAAAATTCCCGGGGCGAGCGACCCACGGTCGCGATGTCTTCCGGCGTGAGATGTTCCGTCTGCGTGTCGCGGATCAGCGCCGCGAGAGCGGGATCCGTGCGATCCGTCAGCTCGATCCGTTGATGACGCACCTCCCAATTCGGGCCGGCCGCATCCACGCGCAAAGAGGCGAGCGTCAGGAATTCGTTCCACGAACCAGAGTGAACGTAAACCGTGCGTCCGGCGCGGTGGGCAAACCGGATGTGATCATGCGCCCCGGCAAACAAAGTCCCGTCCGGCACCAAGGGGAGCATCCCGCGGTCGGCCAGCAGTCCGGCGTGGCTCAACACGATCTTCACCGGGGCGCGCCGCAGGAGCTCCGGGAAATTCTTGCGCGCCCACGCCACCGGTTCCGCCAGGTCGACCGACGGCCGCACCGCCACACGAAAACTCGCCAGCAAATCCGTCGACACTCCCACCACCACGGCTTCATGCCGGCCCAGTTTGAGCGTTGTACTCGCGGGAATGTACGGAGCGCCCGTGGCCCGGTCGGTGATATTGCTGATCACCATGACTCCGGTCGCACGCAGCCGCTTGATCGTGTCCGGCAGGTCGTAGAATTCCGGCTCGTGATTGCCGAGGTTCAGCACGGTCGGTGCGCGTTGGGCAAACGCCGCCAGCATCGCGAAATCCACGGCCCCCGCGCTGCGGCGGGCCACGACATTGCCGAACTCAAACACATCGCCATCCACCAGGATCGCGAAGGGAAGCCGCGGGTTTTCCGCTCGCAGCCGGTCGATCTGCGCCACGACCTGGGCGGTGCGCTCGTACGCGGAGTGTTGGTCCCCCACGATCACGAGCAAGGCCTCCGCGTCGTCGGGCGCGGCGGCGTGCAGAGTGGCGATCACCAGCAAAAACCAGCCCGGGCGGAAAAAAGCGCGGATGCTCACGGGAAAAAGGGGGATGGCAGGGTGGGCCGCAGAAGCGCGCCCGGGCAAGCCCGGTGTGGCTGGCAGGAGGTTTACCGTTTGACCCTCCCGGCGCGGCCTTTAGTTAGACCGTCTTCGCGGATGAACCGGGTGCATATTAAAACCTACGGGTGCCAGATGAACGAGCGCGACAGCGAGGCGGTCGCAGCGATGTTGCGCGCGCGCGGGTATCGCATCGTGCAGGACGAGAACGACTGCGACATTCTGCTGATGAACACCTGTTCGGTGCGTGATGCGGCCGAGCAGAAAGCCATCGCCAAGGCGTCCAACCTGCAGGCGCGCAAGAAAAAGCAGCCGGATTTCATCCTCGGGATTCTGGGCTGCATGGCGCAAAACCGGGGCGCAACCCTGCTCGATCAACTGCCCGACGTGGACTTGATTATCGGCACGCAGAAATTCCACCAAGTGCCGGGCTATCTCGACAATCTGCGCGCCGCCCGCGAAGCCGGCACTCCGATCGGCGCGAGCATTGTGGATATCGCCGAGGAGGCAGGTTCGCAAAACACGATTCGCGATCACCTCACGCCGGAGGCACCGCTCAACCCGGCCGCGGCTTCCGGCGACGCGAGCGAAGTTCCACCGCAAGTCACGGCCTTCGTTTCCATCCAGCAGGGGTGCAACATGGATTGCGCCTTTTGCATCGTGCCGAAGACCCGCGGCGACGAACGCTCGCGGCCGATGGACGAAATCGTGCGCGAATGCGAACAGCTCGCTGAACGCGGCGTGAAGGAAGTCACCTTGCTCGGCCAGATCGTCACCAGCTACGGTCGTCGCGACTACGAGCATACGGGCGGCATCACACCCTTCGTACAGTTGCTTGAACGCGTTAACGCGATTCCCGGCCTGCAGCGCATCCGCTTCACCTCGCCCCATCCACGCGGGTTCAAGGAAGACCTCATTGCCGCGTATGGCCGGCTGGAAAAACTCTGCGAGTACGTCCACCTGCCACTACAATCCGGCTCGAATCGGATCCTGCGCGAGATGAACCGGCCGTACACGCGTGAACGCTACAAGCAAATCGTCGATGATCTGCGCGCTGCGCAGCCGGACATGTATTTTTCCACGGACGTGATTGTCGGTTTCCCCGGGGAAACCGAGGAGGACTTTGCGCAGACGCGTGCGCTGTTCGAAGCCTGCAACTACGACATGGCGTACGTCTTCAAGTACTCCATCCGCACCGGCACGCCGGCGGCCACGTTGGCGGATCAGGTTCCCGAAGAAGTGAAGGAGGCGCGCAACCAAGTGCTCCTGAAAATCCTCGAGCAGAATTCCCTCCGACGGAACGCCGCGTTGGTTGGCACGACCCTGGAAGTTCTGG
>JBDSSU010000003.1:0-4826 GCA_039928635.1 Opitutaceae bacterium
ATGGTTCTCTCCTGACTTTTTCCAGCTCAGTGGTTTCTCTCCTGCTCAGTCGCTCTCGAGTACGATCGCATCGTACATCAGGCCGTTGTTCGCCGCGGTGCCGGGCGTCTGGCCGGCGGGATCATCGGCGGGCGCTCCGTTGCGCGCGGGGCGGGCGGGCATCTGGAGGCTGACGACGTTTTCGCCGGCCTTCAGGACCGAAGCGGGGAAGGTAAACTCGAACCGCGCGTAAACGCCGCTGCGGTTCGCGGCGCGGCGCACGCTGGCGTCGTCGCCCTTCGCGATTTTCCCGACCTCATGATCGTTCACGAGCACGGTCACGTTGCCCGGGCCGCCCGCGATCGGGATCGTGAGATGGGCGTTCCCCGAGGGCACGCGGGCGACGTTGAACTTGATCGTCCAAGTGCCCGAGTGCTGCGCGTAGTACCAGTCTTCGGAAATTTTGCTCCGGCCCACCGTGAAGGTGAGGTCCGAGGGAATCTGGCGCACCCACTGATTCGAGCGCGGCTCGCTGCCAAATTTGAATTCGCCCGCCATGCGGTCCGGGTTGCCGACCTGAAAAAGAAGATTCGGGTGATAGGGTGCATCCCACTCGATCGCGCCGAGGTCGAGCGTCTCGCCCTTCACTTCGACGTCGTCCTTCGCGAGCGATTGCGTGACCGGTCCCTGCGTCTGCCACGCATACAAAGTGTAGGAGCCGGGGCGCACCCCCGTCAGCGAAAACTTCCCGTTCGCATCCGCATGCGCGTAGTAAATGTAGTCGCCGGACTGGGTGTAGACGACGCTCGCGCGATCGGGCACACCCGTCGGCCCGCCCGGCCCGCCGCCACGTCCACCGCGACCCGCGGGCGGCGCGCCCGCCGCACCGGGAGCCGGCGCTCCACGACCTGCGGCCGCGCCCGCACCCGGCGGGCCTCCGCGACCACCGCCACCACCACCCCGCGCCGGATTGTTGGGCTGGCCGAGAATCACGTACGCGCCGGCCGCCGGACGATCGTGCGAAAGCTTGAGCTGCCCCGTGACGGTCGTGCGCTCCACGGGATAAAGCGGATCCTCCATCCAGCGATACGGCCACTGCTTTTTTTGCTCGGCGGCGACTTTCTTCGCGTCGGCGATGATAGCCTCGGGGGTGTCGCCCGTGTTGAAATAGAGAAACCACGGCCCGTGGATTTTCTCGCCGTTGCGACCGGTGGCCGAGCCGCCGCCGCCGAAATGTCCGCCGCCGATATAATTCAGGATGAGCGCGTCTTGGTGGACCGCGAGTTCATGCCGGAGCGGGCCACCCGCGTAGGACTCCGTGCTGACGGGCATGAAGAAAACGCCGAAGCCGTGCCCATAATGTCCCCACATCGGGCTGTTCGCGAAGTAGAGGCTATAGTCGTATTTCTGGTAAACGCTCCCATCGGGCAGGCGCCACGTTTCGTCGCCCATGTTTCCGGCCTCCGAGATGGATTGCAGGAAAGCATACTTCGGCTGTTTGCCCGTGCGCTCGTTCGTCCAGGTCCCGTCAAGGATATCCATGTCGAAACGGTACATCGTGCGGGTCTCGCCCGAATTCGCATTCGCACCGCTCTTCACGATGACGTACGGATGCACGCCGCTCTCGCCTTTCAGCATCACGAAATGGTGCTCGAGGTGCAGGGCGCGGTTGTCGATCACCGCGATGTGGGCGAGCTCAGGTGTATTTTTGACGACGCGGACGATATCGGCCTCGAGGTGTCCGCGGCCGGCGTTCGTATCGAGATAAAACGTGCGGCGTGCATCGACGTCCCGTGGTTCGACCCCGTGCAGATTATGCGCGAGTTCCCTGCCATTCTTCATCACGGAGATCGCGCTGAAGTCGCCGTTCGCATCCACGCCGAAGGTGATTGAGAGCAGCCCGTTCGCGAGCACGAGCGACTGGATTTGCTTGGGCTTGTAATCGCCCGCTTGGGCGGGAACTCCGTTTAACGTGAGTTCGACCGAAGGCGGCAAGGCCACTGTGCCGCAGCCGGAGAAAGCGATGCCGGTGAAGGCAGTTAACACGAAGGCACGGAAAAGCCGGAGAGATGATGTCGTCATATACGGGGTTCAGCCTGCAGGAAGGTGATAAAAAAACGCGGCGTCGCTCGGGAAGATACGCCGCGTTTCGTGCCGGGCAGCAGCCCACGCTGCGGACGGTTTGGCAGGTGTCGAGGCGGCTCGACTCCCTTCTTCGAAGAGCAACAGTTCGGTTCCTCATGGCCGGTCGCTATCTCCTGCTTTTCCTCGGCGTCTTCGCGTGTTCCACCTCGGCGATCCAGACCAAGCTCAGCGAGACGCATCCGGTGGTGCTGGCTGCACTCCGTCTGCTTATCGCCGGGTTGTTGCTGTCGCCGATCTTCCTGCTCGAGCTAAAGAAGCACCGCGAAACCTTCACGCGGCTTCATTTGCGACGCATCGTCATTCCTTCGGCCGTGCTCGCCGTGCATCTCATTTCGTGGAGCTACGGTGCCCGCCTGGCACTCGCCGCCCAATCCAGCCTCATTGTTAATCTCGTGCCCGCCGCGATGCCTTTCTTTTTGAACGCATTGCTGGGGGAAAAGATCAACCGGCGGGAAATCCTCGGCACCACGGTGGCCATCGCCGGGGTGCTCGTGCTCACACTTCGCGACGCGTTGAGCGGCGGTGACATCATCGGTAACGTCGTGTGTTTCGGGTCGATGCTGCTCTTTGCGTGGTATCTCGCGCTGGGTCGCAAAAACCGCGATTTCCCCTCGCTCTGGCTTTACGTGGTGCCCGTCTACGCGCTGGCCGGGACGATTTGCCTGATCGCCTCCCTGCCTTGGATCGGCACCTTCAAAATCCATTCGACGCGCGAGTGGTCGTTGATGTTCGGGCTGGCCTGCATTCCGACGATCCTGGGTCACTCGCTGCTCAATGCCGCGATGCGCCACCTGCGCGGTCAAATCGTCGGCTTGTGCAATGTCGGCCAATTCGTGTTCGCCGGCTTCCTTGCTTTTTTCATCTTCGGGGAAGTCCCGCCTCCGACCTTCTACGCCGCGAGCCTCCTCGTTGTAGCCGGGATTGGCATCGTGGTTTTCTCCGCACCGACCCCGCCGCCGCGGATGCGTTAAAGCTACTGTGCCTTGTGGGTCCGCCAAAGAGCCGGTTTGATTTTTTTTGGGCTTTCGTCGCATGCTCCGACCAATGAGCAAACTCCTCGGCAAACGCGCCCTCGTTACCGCCGGTGCCCAAGGCATCGGCCTCGCCATCACCCGCCACCTCCTCGCCGCCGGCTGCGATGTGTTCGTCCACTATCACAGCAGCGCCGACGCCGCCAAGGCCTTGGAGAAGGAAGCCGCGACGGTCGGCCGGCGGCTCGGCAGCGCGAAGGGCGATCTCACAACGAGCGAGGAGAGCAATCGCGTGGTGGCGGAGGCGGTGAAGTTTCTCGGCGGTCTCGATGTGCTGATCAACAACGCCGGCTCCATGGTGGGGCGGTGCTCGCTCGCCGAGGGGGAGGACGACTTTTGGGCCGAGGTGATGTCGCTCAATCTCGGCAGCGTGCGGCGCATCTCGCGCGCCGCGACGCCGCATCTCGTCGCCGCAGCCAAAACCGGCGGCGGGGCCAGCATCGTGAATCTCTCCTCGCTCGCCGCGCGCAACGGCGGCGGCCCCAACTCCATCGCCTACGCCACGGCCAAGGGAGCGGTGCTGACCTTCACCCGCGGGCTGGCCAAGGAACTCGGGCCGCAGGGCATCCGCGTGAACGCCCTCACGCCCGGACTGATCCTCGGGTCGAATTTCCACGCCATCCACACCTCGCCGGAATCGCAGCGATCGATCATCGCGGGCATACCCTTGGGCCGCGCGGGGAATCTCGACGACGTGGCGCGGGCGACCGTCTATCTCGCGAGCGAGTACGACGGGTTCATCACCGGCGCCGCGCTCGACATCAACGGCGGCGTCTTCGGCGCGTAACCGGCGTCTTAAAAATGCTCCTGTTTGTCATTCTGAGCACAGCGAAGAATCCAGCAGGGGATGCGCCTCTCTGAAAACATGGCGGCAGTCCCAATGGATTCTTCGCTGCGCTGAGAATGGCAGCGTTTTTTAGAGGCGCTTTCAGTGGCCTTCGCGAGTTCGCTCGCGAAGCGATGACCCGCGATGGATTCCGGCCATAGGTTCTCGGATCGCGTCGTCTGGATCACGGGGGCGTCGTCCGGAATCGGCGAGGCGCTCGCGCTCGCGTTGGCGCAGGAGGGGGCCCGGCTGGTGTTGTCGAGTCGACGAGTCGAGGAACTCGAACGCGTGCGGCGCGCGTGCGCGCGACCGGACGACCATAGCGTCGTGCCGCTGGATTTGGCGCGCAGCGAAACGTTTCCCGCCACCGTCGAGCAAGTGCTGAAGCGTTGCGGGCGGATCGACGTGCTCGTCAACAACGGCGGCGTAAGCCAGAGAGCGCTGGCGATGGAGGCCTCCCTCGCCGTCGAGCGCACCTTAATGGAGGTGAATTATTTCGGACCGGTGGCGCTCACGAAGGCGGTGCTGCCCGCGATGAAGGCGCAGGGCGCGGGACATGTGGTCGTCATCAGCAGCGTGATGGGTTATCTCGGCACACCCGGCCGCTCGACTTACGCCGCCGCCAAACACGCGCTCCACGGGTGGTTCGATTCGTTGCGAGCGGAAGTCTGGCGCCATGGACTTCAAGTTCTGCTCGTGTGTCCCGGCTACGTTCAGACCGCGGTGTCACTTAACGCGGTTGGCTCCGACGGCGAGAAACACGCCCAACTCGACGCCAAAACCGCCCGCGGCATCCCTCCGAGCGAATGCGCCACCGCGATCCTGCACGCGATCATGCGGAACCG
>JBDSSU010000004.1:0-3638 GCA_039928635.1 Opitutaceae bacterium
CAAATTGAACCCAACGACTCCACGGAGCGTTAACGACGTGCGCCAACGACGGAACGAAGTGCAGCATTGCGAGCACCAACACGGGCAGCGCGAGCGCCCCGCCGATCCACAAGCGCCGCGTCATGTCACGCAGCTCGGCGTTGTCCTCCGGCTCTGCGCTGACGGTTTTCGGTTCCAGCGCCATCCCGCAGATGGGGCACGCGCCGGGATGGTCCTGCTCGATCTGCGGATGCATCGGGCAGGTATAAATCGTCTTTCCGGCGAGCGGAACGGCAGGGTTCCGCTCCAACGCCATCCCGCATTTCGGGCAATCTCCCGGTTTGTCCGAAACGACGCCCTCGCACATCGGGCAGTAGTAGGCTGCCCCTGCGGTTGGCTTCACCGGTGCGTCGTGTTGATGATGGCCGTGATGCTTGCAGGATTGCCCGGTGTCCGCTTGCGGGGCCCCGCCGTGCTCCGGGTTGTCATGATCGGGGCGATGATGGTGATGATCGTGTTTCATGGGGCCGTGAGGGTTGTTCATACCAAGCTGACGGAACCGTTCGCGTTTTATTACAGTGCCTGCGTGGTTGCGCCCGTTGCTCCTCGTCTCCGGTCGCTCGGAGGATGGCCGCTTCGACTCTCAACTGCACGAGTCGGTTCAGAATTGCTCGACCACGATGGCAGACTCCCCCGGCTTTGGGGAACCCTGCTCATACGCGCGCACCGTCCGATTCCGGAGAGGGAGATTGCGACGGGATAGCGTGCGTCGATCGCGTCCTTATAGTAGCCGCGAGTTGCGTCGGCATTCCGCCGACGACGCGAGTGGGTGGAGCGGAGGTCTGCGCCCATGCTGACGAGGCAAGCACACTCGCCAGCAAAAGGACGGCCGACGGCCAACGGAACGGTGTCATGGTCAAACTATTGCTCGATGCTGCCGCACGTCGCCATCGCTTTTCCGAAATACGGGTTGCTGATTTTTTTCGAGGTTTGCACCCAGTCTCCTTCTTGTTTCGGCACCATCGGACAATGGGCGTGATAGTAACCCGGCTGACCTTCCGCGACAGAGACGGCCTGCTGGCTGAGCGCTTTGAACGCTTCGCGTGCAGCTTCAATCGAAACGGCGCCGGAGATTTTCTTGGCGGCATCCGAGCCGACTCCTGGTGCAGCGGCAATCGCAGCGGAAGCTTTCTTGGCGACGCCAAGATCATCCGCCGCCAGGCCGGCGCGAACCGCTTCATAACGTTCGAGGAATGCTTTTTGATCGGCGGACAATGCGGCCCGCTTTTCTTGCGCGTGCGCCAACGAAGCGAACATCGCGAGGAAAGAACAGAGGAGGAATCGGCAGTTTTTCATAAGATTGATGGATTGAGAAAAGGAGTTAGCGCATCGCCACTTTGACCCGCGCGGTCGCTTTGAGTGCGGAGGCGGCGAGTTGCGCGCTGTTGGTGGTCGGATCGCAGAGTTCGACCGGCTTCCCGCGCGCCTCGAGCTGCGCCGTCTTGGCCGCGAATGCGATCCCGTCGCGAGTGAGATCCTCATCCGCCGCTGGCGATGCCAGGGTGCCCGGCGGCGATTTATACCAGTCGGGCTCAGAGCCATCGGCCGGGAGTTCATCCCGGACTTTGAAGATCGTGAACATGCCTCCCATCGTGATGTAGTCGTGCTGTCCGGGTCCACCGACCATCGGGACGCTATTGAGGGGAACCGCCATTCCCATCTCGCCCATGTCCCCCATGCCGGTCTGGCCCATCAGCATGTAGCCCGGGACCTGAGAGCCGATGCTTTTGCCCAGACCTTGGCCATTCACCCCGATCAAATTTCCAGCGGTGTGGCCCATCTGATTCATCACGTGATGCAGCATGTGACAGTGCAGCACCCAGTCTCCCGGCTCGTTGGCGACAAACTCGATCGTGCGCGTGCTCCCCGTGGGCATGTGCACGGTCACCTCGGGCCACTGCGCAGAATCGGGAATCTCGCCGCCGTCGGTGGCCACAATTTTAAAGACGTAGCCGTGCAGATGGATCGCGTGATGGCTCATCGAGCTGAGATTTCCGAGGCGGATGCGCACCCGCTCGCCGCGCTTCGCGACGATCGACTGCGTTCCCGGAAACGCCCGCCCATTGATCGTGAACGTGTTGAAATCCGTCATCTCGTTCGGATCGGGACGACGCGCGCCCACTTCGACCTTCCACTCGCTGAGGAGCATCGCGTAGTCGCGATCCGGCAGCGGGGCCGTTGGATTTTTCGGATGAATGATGAACAGCCCCATCATCCCGAGCTGCATCTGCGTCATCTCATCGTGGTGCGAGTGATACATGTGTGTCCCGTGCTGCTTGAGCGTGAATTCGTATTTGAACGTCTCGCCCGGCTGGATCGCTTTTTGCGAGACTCCACCGACGCCATCCATGCCGCTCGGCAAGATGAGTCCGTGCCAATGCACCGTCGTCGGCGCGTTCAAGCGGTTCGTGACGTAGATGCGCACCCGGTCGCCCTCGACCGCCTCGAGCGTCGGGCCGTGCACGCGGCCATTGTAGCCCCAGCACTCCGCCACCAAGCCCTTCGTGAATTCATGCACCACGGGCTCGGCGATCAGGTGGAAGACCTTCACGCCATCGACGAGCTTCCACGGCAAGGTGATGCCGTTCGGGGTGACGACAGGCCGGTAGGCAAGCGTGCCCTCCTTCGGAACGAAGGTTTGTGTCTCACCCGTGCTGGTGGGCTTCGGCGCGTTGACGTCAGCGGAGAGCAGGCGCGCCGCAGGAATCGCGAGCGCGGCGGCTCCGGCGAGACCAACAAAGTTGCGGCGGGAAATTCCGGATGAATTCATTTTGCGGGATGATTATGTTCGTGTTGCTCCGAAGCCGGAGCCGCTTCAGCGGCAGGCGCGGCGGTTTTGACGAGCGGCAGTTTGCCACCAAACGCGCGCTCGAGTTGCGCCCGGGCGATCCAATAGTCGCGCCGTGCCTCGATCGCTTCGCGCTCCACGACGAGCAAACGCTCCTTGGCCGCCAGCAGCTCGTAATTGCTTTTCTGCATGGCGTTATAATGCAGCAACGTTTCCTGCAGCAGGAGCCGCCGCTGCGGCAACAAGGTGGAATTGTAGAATTCACTCGCGGCATGCGCCGCACGAAGCGTATCGCGAAGCTCGCGCACTTCCGAGCGCACCTCGTTCGCCAGGCCCTCGTAATTTGCGACCGCACGACGGTGTTCGGCGGACAATCGCGCCAGCTCGGCCTGTCCTTGATCGAAGATCGGCAAACCCAATTCGAGCGTAGGCCCAGTGACCCGGCTGCCATCCACTTCCCGTTCGGTTTCTGCGCCGACCCTGACGGACGCCGGCAGGAAGCGCGTGTTGCGCTTTAAGGCCAGCGCGCGTTCCGCCAACGCGACCTGCGCTTTCGCCGCGGCAAGATCAAGCCGCTGATCGAGTGCGGCCTCTTCCAATTGAGAGAAGTCCATTTCATGTTCCGGCAATTCGGGCAGCTCTGCTGCGAGGGTCCAATTTGTCTGAGAACCGCTGAGGCCAAGGAGACGATTGAGTTTTTCCCGATCGATGCCGGCCTGTGCTTCCGTTCGCGACATCTCCAGCTTCGCCTCCTGCGCCGAGACCTGCACGGTGGCGAGTTCCAGACGGTTGATGTTTCCGGCATCGTACT
>JBDSSU010000005.1:0-17930 GCA_039928635.1 Opitutaceae bacterium
CGGTGGCGGGCGTCGCCTTGGTGGCGGCGGCAATGTTGCACCATCTCTGGCTGTGCGGCACCGCGTTCTTCATCGCGTCGGGCGCCTTCGGCATGTGCAACGGTTCCGTGTTCCAACTCCTGCCACAGCGATTCGCCAAGGATATCAGCGTCATGACCGGCCTGGTGGGATGCGGTGGCGGCCTCGGAGGGTTTCTTCTTGGCATGCTGTTCGGAACCTCGAAGCAAAACTCCGGCAGCTATGTGACGGGGATTCTGCTCTTCGCGGGACTTTGCGGCGTGGCTCTTGTCGGTCTCAAGCTGGTCAAGACCCGCTGGCGGACCACTTGGGGAGCCGCCGCCGCTGCTCGCATCTAGCAAAATCTCGCTCGCACGTGCGGCTACCGCCCAAGAAGGTCGTTCGATGAAGGTCCACGCTTCCGGACACGCGCTCGCCCGCCAGCCCGGGAGCAAATGCGAGGATGCGTGGGTCGTTCGCGAACGCGGAGAGACCGTCATCGCCGTCCTCGCCGATGGGGTCGGAGCGAGTCGCGAAGGCGGAGCCGCCGCGCACCGCGTGGTTGCAACCATCGCCGACCATTGTCTCGCCCGACCGCGCACCTGGACCGTCCGCCGGGCACTGGCCGAATTTACCACGCAAATCAACCGGCAGCTTCACCAGGAATCGCTCGAACGTCACGGCTCCGTCGAGCTGGCATGCACGTTGAGCGCGGTGGTGATCGAAAACGGGCGGCTTTTCGGTTGTAACATCGGCGACTCCCCCGTCTTCCACTGGCGGCAGGGCCGGCTGCAGCGGCTTTCCGTCGCCCACGTGCTCGCTCAACCCAACCTGAGCCATGTGCTGACCCAGGGACTCGGACTCGGGCCCGAGGTGGAACCGCATTTCTTCGAGCTGGAAATCGCCGACGGCGACCTCGTGTTGATTTGTTCGGACGGAATCACGGCCGCCTTGACGGAAACGCGCATCGGAGAGCTGCTGGCGCGACGTGCACTCGCGCGAATGTTTGTGAGCGAAGCCCACGCCGCCACGGAGGAACAACCTGAGTTAAGAGACGACGTCAGCGCGATCGCGATCGACATTGTCGAACGCAGCCGGCCGGCCCATGAGGTCGCGCAGCGCCTTGAAGTTCCCGGCCCACTTCACGCGGGCGATGCCGTCGATGGACACCGGCTGGTGCGTCCCCTCGCTCCAACGGACCGCGTCTGGCTCGCGACCGACCCCGGCGGCGCCCAGGTGGTGCTCAAATTCCCCCCGCTTGAATCCGCCGGAGACGAAAGGGCGCGGGACGCCTTTGTCCGTGAGGCCTGGAACTCCACCCGACTCGTGGCCCCCGAACTGGTCCGCGCCTGGACGCCGGACACCGGCGGGACGGTGCGCTGCTATGCCATGGAGTTCATCGATGCACCCACCCTACGCACGACGCTGAAAACCGGCCGGCTTTCCGTTGAGCATGCCTGCGAGCTCGCCGCTTTCCTCCTCCGCACCGGGCAATTTCTCGTCCGGCACGATCTCGCCCACGGCGACATCAAACCCGAAAACATCCTCGTGCTGCCAGAGGCCCCGCAAAGTCCCGGGATATCGCGCTTTCGTGTGCTCGACCTCGGCAGCGCCGCCGAATTGTTTTCCGTCACGTCGCGCGCCGGGACCCCAAGCTACCTTGCTCCCGAGCGTTTCCGCGGTGGCGCCCTTTCGGAGCGCACCGAAATTTTCGCGATCGGAGTGACGCTTTACGAAGCCCTGACCGGAACGTATCCTTACGGCGAAATCGAACGCTTCCAAAACCCCCGCTTCGAGACCCCTCCCCGCCAGCCCAGTCGCTTGAATCCCGCCGTGCCTCTCTGGCTCGAATCCATCGTGCTCCGCGCCCTCGAGCCCGAGGCCGAACATCGCTACCAGAATTTTTCCGAGCTCACCTACGACCTTTCCCACCCCGACCGCGTCGCTCCGCACCACCGGAAAGGCGCACCGCTGCTCGAGCGAAATCCGCTGCTGCTTTTTCAACTGCTTCTCCTGGTGTCGGCCTTGCTCAATCTCTTCCTGCTGTTTCGTTTGGCCGGAAGTGACGATTAAATGTTTTCATCGTTAATTGAAAAATAATTCACGGTGCTCATGCGGTGGCGGCTTCTCGGTGGCACCTCCCCTGCTATCTGGGCGACGTGTCATCCGCGTCTGTTGAACTCAGTTCCGATCCGCCCTCCCTCCCTTTCTCCCCCCATCAGAAGGAATATCTCGCGGGGTTCATGGCTGGAGTCGGCGCGAGTGGGATCTTCGTGGGAACGACTGCGAACGGGCAGCTCACGGCCTCCGCCAACGGGACCCCAAACTTAGCCGCTCTTCCGCCGGAGGATACGGTGTTTGGCACCGCGCTGGGCGATCTTTGCAAGGAGGAGCGCTGGAAGTACGACGAAAACCCCCTGGATGCCTGGGAACGGCTGCTCCAGCACGCCGATGAGGATAAATTCCCCGACCCGGAAAACACGTATCGGTTTAAATTTCACGGCCTCTTCCATGTCGCGCCGGCGCAGGACAGTTTCATGCTGCGCTTGCGCATTCCGGCGTGCGAAATGACCTCGGCTCAGCTTCATGGGCTCGCTGACCTCGCCGCCGACCTGGGCGGCGGCTACTCGCACATCACGACGCGTGGCAACCTCCAGATCCGCGAATTCAAGCCGCGCTCGATCATCCAGGTGCTCACGCGCGTGCAGGAACTCGGACTCACGTCGCGTGGCGCCGGCTGCGACAACGTGCGCAATGTCACGGCGTCGCCCAACAGCGGCTTCGACCCCGACGAATTGATCGACGTCCGTCCGTTCGCCAAAGGGATTCACCATTATATTTTGAATCATCGCGACCTCTACGGACTCCCGCGGAAATTCAACATCGCCTTCGACAATGGCGGCAGCATCAGCGTCGCGGCGGACACCAACGATATCGGTTTCATCGCGTGTCGCGTCACCGATAAATCTCTTGCCGCTCCGGCCGTGACGGGGACGGCGAATACTCCGCTCGTTGAGCCGGGCATCTCTTTCCGCGTCCAACTCGGCGGCATCACCGGTCACGGCGACTTCGCGCGCGACACCGGCCTGCACATCAAGCCGTCCGAAGCCGTGGCGGTCTCGGCTGCGATGCTCCGCGTATTTGCGGAGAACGGGGATCGCACCAATCGCAAAAAGGCCCGGCTGAAATACCTGCTCGAAAAGTGGGGCGTGGAAAAATTTCTCGGGGAAACGCAGAAGAAGCTCGGCTTCCCGCTCGGGCGGCTGCCGCTCGCGGCGTCTGAACCGCGCCGCCCGGTTTTGAAGCATGGCTGGCTCGGCGCCGCACGTCAGTCGCAGCGGGGACTCAGCTCGGTCGGCCTCGGCGCACCCGTTGGTCGCATGAGCACGAGGCAGATGCATGCGCTGGCGGACCTGGCGACCAATTACGGCAAAGGCGAACTGCGCCTCACCGTCTGGCAAAGTGTGATCGTGCCGCATGTGGCCGATGCTTTCGTTGAGACTTTGAAACGCGCTGCCGCCCGCCTCGGTTTTTTCCATGAAGCCTCATCCGCCACCGGTGGCATTATCGCGTGCACCGGCAACAAGGGCTGCAAATATTCGTCCGCCGACACGAAGGCCCACGCGGTCTCGCTCATGAAACATCTCGGCGGTCGGGTGGCCGTCGATTCGCCCATCAATGTCCACTTCACGGGCTGTCCGCATTCGTGCGCGCAGCACTACTGCGGCGACATTGGTTTCGTCGGAGTAAAACTCGCCGATGGTGCGGAGGGTTATCACCTGGTCGTTGGTGGCGGGATGGATCACGAACAGGGAATTGCGCGCGAACTTTTCCGCGGCGTCCGTGCCACCGAAGTGAATGGCGTGGTCGAGAAACTCCTTTCCGGCTACGGCGCGGAAAAGAAACGCGGTGAAACCTTCGTCGCCTGGACTCGGCGCCACAGCGTGAAGGAACTGCAGGAAAAATTCTCCAGCTGATGAACATCGTTCCGCTCATCCCTGATAGCGCCCCTTTTTCGCCCGAACAACGCGCGTGGCTGAACGGCTTTTTTGCCGGCATGTTTTCGCGCGGGCCCACCGCAGCGCCCGCCAGTGCACCCGTCGCCGCGGCCTTGATCCCGCTCACGATCCTCTTCGGCTCGCAGACCGGCACCGCGGAGGGCCTCGCCAAGAAAGCCGCCAAGGAAGCCGGCAAACGCGGGTTCGCCGCCACCGTTGTCGACATGGCACAGACCGACGCGACGAAACTCGCGGTGGAGAAAAACGTGCTCGTGATCGTCAGCACGTACGGTGAAGGCGAGCCTCCCGACTCCGCCAAAGCGCTCCACTCCGCGCTTGGCGCCGACGCGGGGCCTTCGCTCGCCAATCTTCGCTTCTCCGTCTGCGCGCTCGGCGACACCAACTACACGCAGTTCTGCCAGTGTGGAAAAGATTTTGATGCCCGCTTCGACAAACTCGGGGCCTCCCGCGTCATGCCGCGCACCGATTGCAACCTCGACTACGAGGAACCGTTTGCGAAGTGGCTCGACGCTTCGCTCTCCGCGTTCGGCGCGAACCAGGCGCTGCCCGTTGCACCAACGCCCGCTGCCCCGTCAGCTCAACGCGACGAAGACTCCGCGGTTTACTCGAAGAGAAATCCTTTTCCCGCCCTCCTCCTCACCTCTCGCAATCTCAACGCCCCCGGTTCCGGCAAGCAGGTGCATCATATCGAGTTCTCGTTGGAGGGGTCGGGGCTCGTTTACGAAGCCGGTGACGCGCTCGGCGTGTTTGCGCAGAATTGTCCGGAGCACGTGAATGACGTGCTGCATGCGCTCAGCTGCGACGGCGAGGAGGCCGTGCCTGCGCCGGACGGCACCACCACTTCGCTGCGGCGTGCGCTCACCGAAATCTACGATCTCGGCAAGCCGCCGGCTGAACTGGTCGCTCTCTACGGCTCGTCCTCGCAAGGCAGCGGTGGCGGAACCGCGGTCGCGCTGCATCACGTGGTCGACGTCGTGCTGGCGTCCCCCGGCGTGAAGCTGCCTCCGGTCGAATTCGTGCGCGCCCTGAAAAAGCTCCAGCCGCGCCTCTACTCGATTTCGTCTTCGCCCAAGGCCCACATTGGGCAAGTGCATCTCACCGTCGGCGCTGTGCGCTACGAAAAAGATGGCCGTGCGCGCAAAGGCGTGTGCTCGACCTTTCTGGCCGACCGCGTGCAAGCGGACGCGACCCGGGTGGGAGTCTTCGTCCACTCGAACAACGCTTTTCGCCCGCCCACGAACGGGGACACGCCGATGATCATGGTTGGTCCCGGCACGGGCGTGGCACCGTTCCGCGCGTTTCTCCACGAGCGTCTCGCCGCCGGTGCCAAAGGAAAAAACTGGCTGCTCTTCGGCGATCAGCGCGCGGCCACAGACTTCCTCTATCGCGACGAGCTCGAGGCTCTGCAAAAATCCGGCGCGCTGACGCGGCTCGATACCGCATTCTCCCGCGACCAGGCTGAAAAAATCTACGTGCAGCACCGGATGCTTGAAGCCGCGGCGGAACTCTATGCCTGGCTCGAGGCCGGAGCGCATTTCTACGTTTGCGGCGACGCGAGCCGAATGGCGAAGGACGTCGACGCCGCGCTGCATCAGGCCGTCGAACGAGCCGGCGGCAAAACACCGGGGCAAGCGGCCGACTATGTGCAGGCGCTGAGAACCGCGAAACGCTACGCGCGCGACGTTTACTAACGTGGTCGCGCCCCTGAAAAAGCAGCCCACCCTCGCTCTGATCGACGAACTCCTCGCCGAGCAGCAGCGCTTGGACACACCCGTCGCACGCTTTTCACAAGCGCACGATGGCGGCACGGCTTCGGTGCCGGCGTCGCGTTATCGCGATCTTATCCCGCTCACCGCTCCCAAGCCCGGCGAGCAATATGCCTTCGAGGTGGACCTCGATTCCTGCACGGGCTGCAAAGCCTGCGTTTCAGCGTGTCACTCGCTCAACGGTCTCGAAGACAACGAAACGTGGCGCGACGTCGGCCTGATCGTCGGCGGCAATCGCGCAAAACCGTTTCAGCAAACCGTCACGACGGCCTGCCACCATTGCGCCGACCCGGCCTGTCTCAATGGCTGTCCGGTGCTCGCCTACGAAAAGGATCCCGTCACGGGCATCGTCCGCCATCTCGATGATCAATGCATCGGCTGCCAGTATTGCGTGCTGAAGTGCCCCTACGACGTTCCGAAATATTCGGAGCGACTCGGCATCGTGCGAAAATGCGACATGTGCCACAGCCGCCTCGCTGAGGGGGAGGCGCCGGCCTGCGTCCAAGCCTGCCCCACCCAGGCGATACGGATTGTCACGGTTATCACTCACTCCGACAGCGCGGCCCGGGTGGATACGTCGGACTTCCTGAAATCCGCGCCTGATCCCGCCTACACGCAGCCTCCCACCCGCTATCTCACGAAGCGCCGGCAGCCGCAAAATCTTGCCGCCGCCGATGCGGCTACCCTGCGTCCCCAGCCCCCGCATTGGCCGCTGGTGCTGATGCTCACGTGCATTCCCCTCGCCGTCGGATTTTCAACCGCCGCCGCCCTGTTACCGGCCTTCCCCGAAAAGTTTGTCACGTATTACGCGACAAACTTTTCGGGGACTTCGCCGCTGCCGCGCGCTCTTGGGTTCACGCGCGATGCCTCTCTACTTGCGGCCATCGCGGCGATCGCGGGAGCGCTGGGACTGAGCGCGAGCGTGTTTCACCTGGGCAAACCACTGCGGGCGTGGCGAATCTTCCTCGGCTGGCGAAAAAGTTGGCTGAGCCGCGAAGCGATGGTTTTCGGCGCGTGGCTGCCGCTCGCGGTGGGAGCGTGGGCACTCCCGGCCATGGCTCCGGCCGCAGCCCTGGTGGGTCTGG
The DNA here is from genome assembly GCA_039928635.1 of Opitutaceae bacterium. Lineage (GTDB taxonomy): Bacteria > Verrucomicrobiota > Verrucomicrobiia > Opitutales > Opitutaceae > DATAKE01. Next base: position 6,868 of record JBDSSU010000005.1, read on the forward strand.
TGGGGCTCGCCTGTTCGACCATGATCTACGTCGACACCCGTCGGAACTTTTGGCGACTGGCTCAGACGGGGCCCCGGTTGGTGGGAACCGCGGGATTGGCGGGATTGGTGATGTTGAGCCCGCGCGCGGCGGCCTTCGCCTTGCTCGTTAAACTCGCCTGGGAAACGCGCACTTTCTACGACGGCGGTGTCTCCGCCCGGCTCCAGCGTGGACCGCTCCGAGCGGCCACGAGTATCCGGGATATTTTTGCGCTGAGTGCCATGGTCCTGCTCATCGCCGCACCAGGCTGGCTCGCGATTGCCCTGCTCTTCGCGGGCGAACTCACCGAACGATACCTTTTCTTCCGCGCGGTCGACGCGCCGAAAATGCCCGGAGTTCCCTCGTGAGCGCACTCGAAGATCTCCTCCACGCCCGGACCGGGCCGATGACGTCGGAGATGGTGTTGCGCCCCGGGGACTTTGGGCTCGGGCGCGTGCCGGCACGACTCGCGCCCGCCGCGACGACGAACATGGTGTGCGGATTCTGCAGCACCGGTTGTTCGCTGAAGATTCACCTCAACGCGGCCGGCGAAGCGATCAATCTCAGCGCAGACCCCGATTATCCCGTGAACCTCGGGATGGCGTGTCCAAAGGGCTGGGAAGCTTTGACTCCGCTCGCCGCGCCCGACCGTGCGACTGCGCCGCTGCTCCGCGATCCGACAACCGGAAAGCTCGGTCCGGTGTCGTGGGAACGCGCGCTCGCGGCATTCACGGAAAAATTTAAGGCGATCCAAGCGCGGCAGGGGAAAGCGTCCCTCGCGTTTCTGAGCACGGGCCAAATCGTGATGGAGGAGATGGCGTTGCTGGGAGCACTGGCGAAGTTCGGCATGGGCATGGTCCATGTGGACTCGAACACCCGGCAGTGCATGGCGACCTCTCACGTTGCCTACAAGCAGTCGTTCGGCTTCGACGCCCCGCCTTTTACCTATCGCGATTTCGAGGAAAGCGACGCGTTGATCTTCATTGGCGCCAATCCCTGCATCGCCCATCCGATCATGTGGCAGCGGGTGATGCTGAATACCCGAAAGCCCGAGATTGTGGTGATCGATCCGCGCCGGACGGAAACGGCCATGGCTTCGACGCTGCACCTCGCGCTCCAGCCCAAGAGCGATCTTACCCTGCTCTACGGACTCGCGCATTTGTTGATCGCGCGCAGCGCCGTGAAGCCGGAATTCATCGCCGCGCATACGAACCACTACGAGGAATTCGCGGGCTTCGTCGCCGAGTTCACGCCCGCCCGCGTTGCCGCGGAAACCGGCGTGCCGGAAGAAACCCTGCACCGCCTCGTCGGGATCATCGCGGAGCGTGAGCGCGTCTCGTTCTGGTGGACCATGGGAGTGAATCAGGGCCACGAATCCACGCGGACGGCTCAAGCGATTATCAACCTCGCCCTGATGACGGGAAATATTGGCCGCCCGGGAACCGGAGCGAATTCGATCACGGGCCAGTGCAATGCGATGGGGTCGCGGCTTTTTGGAAACGCGACGTCGCTGCTGGGCGGGTACGACTTCGCCAACGCCGCCCACCGCACGCACGTGGGAAGCATTCTGGGAATCGAACCTTCAACGATCCCCACGCAATCGAGCTGGGCCTATGACCAGATTATCGACGGGATCGATCGCGGCGAGATTCGCGGCCTATGGATCATCGCGACCAACACGGCGCACTCCTGGATCGGACACCGGCGTTTCGCGGAGCTGCGAAAAAAATTAGATTTCCTCGTGGTGCAGGACATGTATGCGACCACCGAAACCGCGCAGATCGCGGACCTCGTGCTGCCAGCTGCAGGCTGGGGCGAGAAGCAAGGCGTGCTGATCAACAGTGAACGCCGCCTTGGACTCGTGAAGAAAGTTGCCCGTGCACCGGGCCAGGCACTGAGCGACTTCGCCATCTTTAAGCTGATCGCCGACGCCTGGGGCTGCGGCGAGCTACTGCGCGAGTGGAGTTCGCCAGAGGCTACGTTTCAGATTCTTAAAAAACTTTCCCGCGGACAGCCGTGTGACTTCACCGGGATTCGCGATTATGCCCACATCGATGTTTCGGGCGGAATTCAGTGGCCGTGGACTGAAGAGGACGAGCGAACAAAAAATTCCGGCGATCATGGCGCATCACTTTCCTCCGACGTGGGATTGCTGTGGTCCCAGCTGCAGCAGCGGAGACTGTTCGCCGATGGCAAATTTTTCACCGCGGATGGACGCGCACTATTTCTGTTTGATCCGCCACGACCGATGCCCGAACCGCCAGATGCGGAGTACCCGTTTATATTGCTGACCGGGCGCGGCTCGTCCGCCCAGTGGCATACCGGCTCGCGCACGGACAAGAGCGCGGTGCTCCGCAAACTCGCACCCACGGTTCTGACCGCGGAAATAAACCCGGACGACGCGCTGCGTCTGAAAATCAGTGCGGGCGAACAAGTGCTGGTGCGCTCGCGTCGGGGCACGGTGAAAGCCGTGGCGTTTGTCACTCCCACGGTGCAGCCGGGGCAAATCTTTCTGCCGATGCACTTCCCCGCGGTTAACGTCTTAACGTTCCCCTCGTTCGATCCTCATTCGCGTCAACCCAGCTACAAGGCGGCCGCAGTCGCAGTAATCCCGGCGTCCTGAGCCGCGCATCGGGCGGAACAGCCGTCCGTCCATTCAAACTCTGGGCGCTGCAAAGGACGGCGCCTGCTTGCTAGATGTAGTACATCTCAGTCGGGTTCTTGGAGGAAAGCTGGTTGAGCGTGTAGCTCTTGGTTTTCTCCACGAGCATGTCGCTGATCTCGTTCCAGACCTTTTTCAGACGGCTCCCGCTGCGGCCCTGGAAATTTCCGCTGAGATGAAGGCAGCGGCCCTCCACTGCCACCAGGATATCGTACAGCGAAATTTCGTCGGCCGCGCGGGCCAGCGTGTATCCGCCCTGGTTTCCGCGACGACTTGTGATCAGTCCATGATCACGAAGCTTCACGAGAATTTGCGCGAGAAATGCCGCCGGCACCGCTTCGGTCTGCGCCAGATGTTCGATCTGCGCCAGCGACCCCGACCCGTGGAGACGTGCGAGTTCAGCCATCACGCGGCACGCATAATCGACTTGCACCGAAATTTTCACGTAGAAAGGAGCCCGATCTCAGATCACGTAGTCGCCGTTCTCCGGCTTCACGATTTCGCGCGGTGGACGCAGCATGCCCGCGGCGACCGTCGCATTCGTCCCCTGCTCGATCAGGATGAACGAGCCGGTAAGGCGGTTCGTCGCATAGCCGTCAAAGACCAGCGGGCGCGCCGCGCGCAGGCAGATCTCGCCGATGTCGTTCATCGCGAGTTCCGCCGGAGCATTTTCGGTTTCGAGCGTCACCATGTTGAGCTTGTTGACGATTTCGGTGACGACCACCTGCACCGTGTGCGTGGTGTGTTTGAGAAAATATTTCCGGCCCGGCTGGAGCGCGCGCGAATGCATCCAGCATACTTCCGCCTGCAGCTGAGTGCTGGCGCCCGGCAGATGATCGGTCCCGATCAGGATATTCCCGCGACTGATATCGATGTCCTGGTCGAGCACGATCGTCACGGATTGGGGACAAAACGCTTCGTTGACCGCGCCGTCGTAGGTCCAGATCTGTTTCACGGTGGAGACAATCCCGGCCGGGAGCGCGATGACTTTCTGGCCGGTGCGAACAATGCCGCCCGCAATCTGACCACTGAAGCCGCGGAAATCGTGAAGCGTCTGGTCGGTTGGGTTATTCGGACGGTTGACCCATTGCACCGGCAAGCGGAAGCCGTTGAGATTCCAGTCGCTCGCAATGTGCACTGCCTCGAGGTGGCCGAGCAACGTGGGGCCGCCGTACCAAGGTGTGTGCGGCGAGGGATCGACGACGTTGTCGCCATTGAGCGCGCTGAGCGGGATGAACTGCACATCCTTGATATCGAGGCGCGGAAGAAATTCCTCGAACTCGGCGCGGATCTCGAGAAACCGCGCTTCGCTCCAGCCGACGAGGTCCATTTTATTGACCGCGACGACCAGATGCGGAATGCGCAGCAGCGCGGCAATCGCGGTATGGCGGCGGCTCTGCTCGATCACGCCGGTGCGGGCGTCGACGAGGATGATCGAGAGGTTCGCCGACGAAGCGCCCGTCACCATGTTTCGCGTGTACTGCACGTGGCCCGGCGTATCAGCGATGATGAACTTCCGGCGGGGCGTTGCGAAATAGCGATACGCCACGTCGATCGTGATGCCTTGCTCGCGCTCGGCGCGCAGGCCGTCGGTGAGATTCGCGAGATTGATCTGCCCGCCCCCGGTGATGTCCGCCGAACGTTCCAGCGCTTCGATCTGATCCTCCATCAGCGATTTTGAATCGTAGAGAAGCCGGCCGATGAGGGTGGATTTGCCGTCGTCGACGCTGCCGCAGGTATTGAACCGGAGAATGTCGACCGGAACAGAAACAGGTGAAGGAGGAGCCATGAGGTCTTCGGTAAACATCAGAAATATCCCGCCTTCTTGCGGTCTTCCATGGCGGCTTCGGACGATTTGTCGTCGGCGCGCGAACCACGTTCAGTCACCCGGGCAGCGGCGATTTCGGCGATGATATCGCTCACGGTCGAGGCAGGAGACTCCACGCAGCCGGTGCTAATGATGTCTCCAATCGTCCGCACGCGAACGACGAGGTCGCGCACTTCCTCGGCCGGCTTCGGCGGGACGAGATCATTCGCCGGCAGCCACTGGCCACCCCGGCGGACGCATTTGCGACGGTGGCTGAAGTAAATGCTCGGGACTTCGAGGTTCTCGCGCTGGATATACTCCCACACGTCCATCTCCGTCCAATTGCTGAGCGGGAAAACGCGCATGTTTTCCCCGGGATTCAGGCGGCCGTTGTAGAGATTCCAGATTTCCGGGCGCTGGTTCTTCGGGTCCCACTGCCCGAAACTATCGCGAAAGCTAAAGAAGCGCTCCTTCGCGCGCGCCTTTTCCTCATCCCGGCGAGCGCCACCGATACAGCAGTCAAAGCGAAATTCCTCGATCGCAGCGAGGAGCGTGGGAATCTGGAGACGGTTTCGGCTGATCTCCCCGGGCGCAGGAATCGCAATGCCTTTGGCGATCGCTTCCTCAACCGTGCGAACGATCAACTTTGCATTGAGCTGCTTCGCACGACGGTCCCGAAATTCGTTGAGCTCGGGAAAATGATGGCCGGTGTCGACATTGAGCAACGGCGTCGGCAACTCGGACGGACGAAAGGCTTTTTCCGCGAGACGGATGAGGCAGATGGAATCTTTGCCACCGGAAAAGAGCAGCGCCGGGCGTTCAAACTCGCCGGCCACCTCGCGCATGATGTGGATCGCCTCAGTTTCGAGATGTTGAAGGTGGTCGAGATGGTAGCTTTTCATGAACAAGGATGAGAGGGCGTCGGGTTGGGGACGCAGATCAACGGTGACGCGGATGCCTCACGCGTTGACGGCAGTCTTGCCCCAGGCGGCATGAAGGCCGCATTCGCGTTTCTCATCGGCCTTCGCCGGATCAAAATAATCCCACTCGTTCGGGAGTTGGTGTTCGGCGAGATAAGCGTCGAGGTCTGCGTCGCTAAAATAAAAGAGCGGACTGACCTTCAGTGCCCCGAAATTCTCGTCGAGCGACACAATGTCCAAGCCGGCCCGGTTGGGGTTTTGAACTTTACGCAGGGCCGTGATCCACACTTTCGGCGCCAGTTCTTTCATACCGCGTTGGAACGGCTCAAGTTTCATGACAGCGCTGAATTTTTTCAGACCCGCTTCGTCCTCAGTCGTCGGGATCGGGCCGTGAATCGCGTCACGATGAGCGGCGGTCACCCGCGGGAGGAACGGTTTGAGGTTCAGCTTCAAACGAGCGGTCAGCTCCTCGGCATGCTTGTAGGTGGCAGGCCGATTATAACCATGATCCACCCAAAGAACCGGGATGTCCGGCTGCGCCTGCACCGCCAGGTGAAGAATGGCGGCTTCGTACGGACGAAAATTGGTGGAAACAATCGCGCGACCTGGCGCTTGAGCGATGGCCCAGCGAACGATTTCGAGCGGGGATTTTGTGCGCAGCTCGGAGTTCCAACAGGTGATCTCGGTGACATTCATAAAGGAGAAGAAAACATCGACGATTGGCTCATCGACCAACGGGCACCCGAGTTTGCTTGAGCGTTTTCTGCTCAATCTTCACCAAGGGCTCAGATGGGTTTTCGAACATGAGAGGGAGAATGCTTGCACTCGGGATCTCTTCGTAAAGACTAAAAGAAGTCATATCTAGTAAATTTGTCATGTTTGAAGTGAACGTCAACCACTCGGAGAGGTTCTGGTCTTACCGATCACCTTTACTGAATAACGTTTTCCATCGGCTATGAGTGGAAAGGTTTATCTTGTGGGCGCAGGTCCAGGCGACCCTGAGCTGCTGACGATGAAGGCTCGGCGACTGATCGGTGAGGCCGATGCCGTGGTCTTCGACTATCTCGTAGCGCCGGAGATTTTGGCGTTCGTGAAGGTGGAAGCGGAGCAGGTTTTCGTCGGCAAAAAAGGCGGCGGGTTCTGCTGCCCGCAGCGTGATATCGAGGGCATCCTGCTCCGGCTGGCGCGCGAAGGTAAAATGGTGGTGCGCCTCAAAGGCGGGGACCCGTTGATCTTCGGTCGTGGCGGGGAAGAAGCGGAAGCTTTGGCGGCGGTGGGCGTGCCGTTTGAGATCGTTCCCGGAGTTACTTCGGCACTGGCGGCGGCGGCGTACGCCGGGATTCCGCTCACCCATCGGTCGCACAGTTCAGCGGTCGTATTTCTCACCGGACACGAGGATCCCGCGAAGCCCGATTCAGCGATTCATTGGGAAGACTATGGGAGGCTCGGCGCCACCCTGTGCATCTACATGGGGATGAAAAATCTTGAGACGATTGCTCGACGCTTGCAGGCAGGTGGGCTTCCCGGGGAAACCCCGGTTGCGGTGGTGCAGTCGGCAACGACCGGGCAGCACCGCCAGCTGCTTTCGACGCTCAGCGATGTCGCGTTGCAGTCGGAGCATGCCGGCTTCGGGGCGCCCGCGATCATCATCATCGGTGAAGTGGCATTGCTGGCCGACAAACTCGCGTGGTTCGAAGCCGCACGCGCAAGTGCAGTCACCGCATGATCGTCGCGCTGATTGACAACGGCTCGTTGGAACCTGCGGCGCAATTGAATCTCCGCTCGGTGGCCGCCGCGTTGTCACGAAGCGCGGCAGTAAAGGTGGTCTCCGTTTCCTGGAAGCACAGCGATCGTGTTCCCCCCTCCGCACTGAGCGGTGAGCCGGCTTGGACCCTGAGGCCGTGGGTGACTGCAGAGCTGCACCGCGGCGAACGCGAGTTCGTCTTTGTGCCCTTTTTTATCAGCCCACAGGGCGCCATCGGGTCCGCGCTGCGCGGCGATTTGGAGAGGCTTCAGCTCGAGGCAGCAGCAAGCGGCGGCTTTCGATTCACTTTCAGCGAAGGCCTGGCCGAGAGCGGCATCATTGGCGAAATCATCGCGGAACGCGTGGAACAGGTCATCTCCGCCTCGAGCCTTGACCGACCGGCAGTGGTGGTCGTCGACCATGGCGGCCCGTCTCAGGCGTCAGCTGCGCTCCGGGATTCACTCGCGAACCAAGTCCGCGAAATCCTCAGCGGCAGAATGTCGTGCTTGGTCGCTGCGTCGATGGAGGGCCTTCACGGCCCGCTGCTCGCCGATCAGCTCGGAACGCCGGGATTTAACGGCAGCGATGTGGTGGTGGCGCCGCTTTTTCTTTCACCGGGACGTCACGCCGGCCCCGACGGAGACATCGGGCAGATCTGCCGCGCCGCCGAAGCTCGCCGCCCCGCCCTGCGCTGCCTGATCACTGGACTGGTCGGCACGCATCCAGGCGTGATCGAACCACTCGCGCTCGCCTTGCGCAAAACTCTCGCCACGTTTCACCTTCCTTCCCTCGCATGAGCACCACGCCAGAAAAACCGGCTGCGGCCCCCAAGCCGTTGCACAAAAACGAAAGCATCAAAGCCGAGAGTAATTTTCTCCGCGGCAATATTCTCCGCGACCTCGCCGACCGCTCGACGGGGAGCATCACGGAAGACAGCTCGCAGCTCACGAAATTTCACGGCGTTTACGCGCAGGATGATCGCGATCTCCGCAACGTCCGGCGCAAGGAGGGTAAGGAAAAAGCCTTCAGCTTTATGGCGCGCATTCGTGTGCCTGGCGGCGTTTGCACTCCCGCCCAATGGATCGCGCTTGATTCGCTGGCGGATACTCACGCGAACGGCACGCTGAAGCTCACGACGCGGCAGGCGTTTCAGTTTCACGGGATCCTGAAGGAAAATCTCTGGCAAACGATCAACCAGGTGAACCGCTCGTTGCTCGACACGCTCGCGGCGTGCGGCGACGTCAACCGGAACGTCATGTGCAATCCGAATCCCGAGCAGTCTTCGCTGCACGCGGAAACACTGCGCGTGACCCGCGCCCTCAGCGAACACCTGTCGCCCCGGACGCGTGCGTATCACGAAATTTGGGTCGGCAGTGATCTCGTCGCGGGTGGCGAACCGGAAGAAGTGGAGCCGATCTACGGCAAAACCTATCTCCCGCGGAAATTCAAAATCGTCATCGCGATCCCGCCGAGCAACGACGTGGACATCTACGGCAATGACCTCGGTTTCATCGCAATCGCGGATGCGAATGGAAAACTGGGGGGCTTTAACGTCACCGTGGGCGGGGGCTTGGGCATGTCGCACAACCAGGCTGAAACGTTTCCCCGCATCGCTGACGTGATGGGATTCTGCAAGGTGGAGCAGGTCGTGGATGTCGCCGAAAAAATCGTGCTGGTTCAGCGGGATTACGGCGATCGCATCGATCGCAAACACGCGCGTCTCAAATACACGATCGAGGATCGTGGCATTGTCTGGTTCCGCGACGAAGTGGAACGCCGGCTCGGCTACAGGCTCGGTGCACCACGACGCTTCGAGTTCACCCACACGGGCGACCGCTACGGCTGGGTTGAAGGCGAAAATGGCACGAGCCACTTCACCCTTTTCATTCAAAGCGGGCGGGTGAAAGACACGCCTGACTACAAGCTCAAGGCTGCGCTGCGCGAGATCGCGTTTGCTCACGCCGGGGATTTCCGCCTGACCGCCAATCAGAACCTGATGATCGCCGGCGTGACGCCCGCCAATCGTCCTCGGATCGAAGCCTTGCTGCTCAAGCATAAACTTGACCGAGCGAATAATGCGTCGGGTCTCAAACTCAATGCGATGTCCTGCGTCGCCTTGCCGACCTGCGGCTTGGCGCTCGCGGAAAGTGAACGCTATCTGCCGGAATTGGTGGCGATGATTGAAACGGAAATGGAGTCAGTCGGCCTGCGCGACGACGAGATCACGCTGCGCATCACGGGATGCCCCAATGGCTGTGGCCGCCCCTACCTCGCGGAAATCGGGTTCGTCGGAAAATCGCCCGGCAAGTACAACGTCTATCTCGGCGCTGCGTTCAACGGGTCACGGCTGAACATTCTCTACAAACCGAATGTGGCCACGACGGACATCGTGCCACTGCTCGGGCCCATCATCCGTCGCTACGCGGCGGAACGGAATAACGGGGAGCGTTTCGGGGATTTCGTGATCCGCGCCGGCTACGTGAAGCAGACCGGCACGCCTGCCGATTTTCATGACAAGGTGGGAGCTGCTGCAACCACCCCCGCGGCAGCAGCGACAGTAACGCCCAGTCCGGCAAAACCAGCTCCGGCGGCGGCGGCCCCCGTCGCAACGGTCGCTTAAAAAAAGAGGGCGGACCGCCTACCCCTAGGCGGTCCGCCCATTACTTTCTGTGTTACTGACCCCAATCTCCACCGCTAAGCGGAGGAGAAATTGATTACGCCATTACGATAGCCGGCGTCCGCAAAAGTTCCCGCCGCCCGCCCTTTTTCAGCGACCGCCGGAAGCTTTCTTCGGCTGGGGTTTTGGCTCCACCCACAGGCGCAGAAGAAGCTCCGCCAGATTTTTCATGCTCGTTCGCTGCAATCCCTCCGCTTGCACCGCGTCTCGCAACGGCCGGGCGACCGCACTTCGCTCCACATGGTAATCCCACAGGGCTTTCTCTAAACTCCGAACAGCCTCGTCGGGATTTTCACCAGCCCCCCGTAAGGTTTTTTGAACCTTCCCAATCCAGAAATGTCTCTCGTCAACTTGGGACTGAAGGTAATCAAAGATGCGTTGTTCCGAGCGGTTGAGGCTCATGCGCCCAACGTGCGTGCGCTTCCTCCAAAAACAACCGCAAAACGGTGCGTAGCCAGCGATTGCATTCCAGTCCTTAACTGTTAACGAAACTGACCCAACCAACCTACCTCCTCTGTATGTGGCAAAAATTCAAAGAGCAGATTCCAGCACTCCTTCTCACCGCGCTCCTCATCGTCGGCGTCGCGTTTTGGCTGCAGAAGCAGGCGAGCGAGGCCGCGGACCGGCAGAAAGCGGAACTCGTCCCGCTCCGCGAACAGAACGATGCACTCTCCAAGGCGTCTGAGGATAATCGCCGTCAACTCGACGCCACCAACAAGCTCCTGCGCGACGCGATTTCGAAACGCGAAGCCGACATGTTCCGGACGGATGAGGAAATGACGAAGCTCAATGCAGAGCGCATGGACGCTCTCGCCGAGGCGATCGCGAAAAAGGTTCAGCCTTATAATCCATTGCCGAAATCAGCCGAGGAGGCGGAGAAAATGCAGAATGAACAGGTCGACCGCGTTTCCAGCCGCATGACCGATCGCATTCAACCGATCCTGGCCGAGATGGCGAAAGACCAGAATCTCACCCGTGACTCCATCGCCAGCTACAGCCAGCGAATCTCCGACCAAGTGGGGACGGTTCTCACCGGCGAACTCGCGAAAAACCAGCAGCTGAACAATAACCTTCAGCAGACCCAGGCGGTCGCCGCCGACGCGATGAAGCTCTCTCACGAGATCACCGCGCTCTACCTCAGCTCCTTTAAGGACCAGGGGCTGATCACCCGCTTGCTTACTCTGCCGGCCAACGTCGTTCGCGACGCCGCCAGCCTGAGCATCGTCTCAAGCAGT
>JBDSSU010000006.1:0-2973 GCA_039928635.1 Opitutaceae bacterium
GAGACGTCCTGGGTTTCGCCGATGTCTTTGCCCACGATGTTTTCAATGAATCCGCCGGGGAGCCCCATGATCTTATACACCGCCGCGCGCTGTTGCTCCTCGCTAAACGTGGGATTGAGCTGCGCGACCCACTCGGTGGCGCGGTCTTCGAGATTGAAGCCATCGCCGCCGAAGTCGATGCGGTTGGCCCGGGTCGCCACGATACGGGCGTCGCCGCCGCGCGAATAAATCTGCGAGTTCTGGTAGCGGTTTACCCGCAGCGAGAGCTTGTTTTTGAACAGCGAGAGATTGAAGCCGTAGTCCTTACCCTTGCCCTGCGGCACGGGAAGAAGATCGCCGAAGAGCGTGTACTGATCGTTCGCCGGCTGAAACGTGTCGGCCTTGTTGTAGTAGAAACTCGAGCCGCGCAGCGCATCGGCGAAAAACGCCGCAAACGCGTTGTCGCTCTGGCGGGCGCGCTCGATGAATCCCCAATCCTTGAACGGCTTGAGGACGATGCCCCGGGTGCGCGTGGTGCCCTGCTGCTCCGTCCAGTCGCGGAAAGTTTCGAGCGGCTCGAAGCTGTAGAATCCCGTGGCCGGATCGACGACCGAGTTGGCGGTGTTGCGACTGCGATTCTTATCCCGGCGCGTACCCACGGTGGTGACGACGCGTTCACCCAGCCAGAAGCTCTGCACGACGCCACCCTGCGAGCGAATCTCGCGCTGGTCGCGATTGGACTGCCAGGCCGCTTCGCCGGTGGTGGCGGGTTCGGTGATCCACTGACCCGTGGCACCGTTGTACCAATGGAAATCGTACGTTCCGCTGGTGCCGTAGAGCGCGGGCGCCGCGTAGTCGATATTCTGCCCTTGGTTATCCCCGAGATAGTATTTGAAGTACGAGCGGGCCGCGGCGGCACCGTTGACGCGATTCGCCGTGTTGATCCACGTGTGATCGTCGAGCACGGCTTCGCGATAGCGATAGAGCCCGTTCGTGATCCGCCGGCCCTCGGCGTAACCGGAGAAGCGGTGGCGACCCAACATGCGCAACCAGCTCGACCCCGTTTTTTCGAGGTTCAGCTGGTACGCGACTTGGGCGCGGATGTTCTCGTTCAACGAAGGCCGGTTAAACGTCGAGGGTTCGGACGCGCCGAGATAGGGCCGCCGGAAGTAAGGGTTCGCCGATCCATCGAGCAGCTTCTCGTTCACGTCGACATACAGGACGGAGGACGTGCCACTGATGAAATTACGGCTGTAGTTGTCGACATCCTCGCGCAGATATCCGGCCTGGGCGGCGAGAAGATGCACAGGGGTGTTGATGAAAAACTGCTCGAGCTCGACCCGGTAGGAGTCGGATTTTTTGCGGGCATAGTTCGGCGCCACATAGTTGACCGACTCCCAGTCGTAGAGCGACTGGTCGGAAATTCCCGGGGTGGTGAACAACGGCATGGTGGAGCCGCGTCGACGCTGAATCTCGGTGCCGCTCTCGAGGAAACGCACGTTGGTATTCGGACTGTTGGCGTTGCTGCCCGACGTCGTGCGGTTGACGCTCCAATACTGGACGCCGCCGTCGTCGATAAACATCGCGGGGCGATTGTAGAATCCGGTGCCCTGCGAAAGCAGACCGAGCGGAAGGTTGCCGTCCTGCGACTGCGGATAAACCGTGGATTGCTTCACCCCGTTGACCGTGACGGTCTGTGTCGTCGGATCCCATGTGGGGCTGCCGGCGGAACGCCAGTACGTCGTCGTGTCGCGCGGTGTAAGGGAATTCGGACGACGGGCGAAATTTTTGTACATCTCGTAGCTGGCGCGAATGGTCGTGTTCTTGAACGGCCGGTACGTGATCAACCCTTGCAGCCGCCGCGTGATGTCCTTGTTCGGCTCGCGCACATAGCCGGTCTTTTCGTAAACCCCGAGCGTCCGGACGGCGAGTTTGTCCCCGAGGATCTTCCGGTTGAAATCGAACCCGGTCCGGTAGCCGCCGAAGCTGTCGGCGCGCAGCGTCAACTGGGAGGTATCGCGATTCAAACGCGCCTGACTCTGGATGAGGTTCACCGTGCCGGAGGCATTGCCGAGCCCGAAGATGTTGGAGTTCGGACCGCGGCTGATTTCCACGCCGTCGACGTTGTAGGTGTCGATCGGGATGTCGCTGCTGCTCGCAAAATTACCGCGGGCGATGTTCGCCGACGCGATGCCCCGGATGCGATTCGAGGTGGTCGGGCTGCTCTGCACCGAATCGATGACGTCCCCGTTACGACCGACGGAGAAGTCGGTGAAGTTGCCCGTTCCCTCGGTATTCGCCTCGTAGAGAAAAATGTCATTGATATCGACTGCCGCCGTATCGAGCAGCTGCTGTTTCGTGACGACGGTGATCGAAGAGGCGAGATCCTCGATCTTGGAACTGATGCGAGTACCCGAAAGCGTGTTCGAGGCGTAATAGCCCGCGTCCTGGTCCCCCTGAACTTCGAAGGGCGAGAGTTCGATGATTTCGCCGTTGTTCAACGCTGCCTTGGTCGCGGCGGCTGCACCGGCGTCGCGGGCGGCGAGTTCCTGGGAGTCGAGCACGCCATTCTTATTGACGTCGTATTTTGCCAGATCGCTGGCGGAGGGGGTGGCGGCCAATTGCGCGAAGAGCGGAACCGCTGGAACGATGGCGGCCAAAAAGCCGAGGGCTCGCAGGAAACGGCGGGGATCAATTTTCATTTTTGCTTGGTGGTTGATGGGCGTGCGGCACGCACACAGGGCCGCAGACGGTGAGGCGGGTCGCGGCGGATCGTAATTGAAGTCCGCAGCGCGACGCCGGGGTCCGCGCCACTCCGAAAAGCGACGCCTCATGGGCGAACCCAGTAATTAAGCTGGAACAGACATTCCATTTGGAAAAACGCCACGGATCGCGACTGACATTTTTGTCAGTTTCCGACCGGAATCTTCTGCCGCAAGCGATGCAGGGGGCTGGTTTGGACCGCCACGCCCCGGCGCCACCTGCTCCGGCCGT
>JBDSSU010000007.1:0-3255 GCA_039928635.1 Opitutaceae bacterium
TCATCGCTCCTCGGCAAAAAAATCGGGATGACGCAGGTCTACGACGCTCAGAACGTCCTAGTGCCCGTCTCCGTGGTCGAAGCCGGACCCTGTTCAGTCGTCCAGGTCAAGACCGTCGCCACCGATGGCTACAACGCCGTCCAGATCGGTTTCTCCCAGAAGAAACCCAAGAACACCGCCTCCGGCGAAGCGGGCCACGCTTTGAAAGCTGGTCTCGACCTCGCTCCCCGCGTTTTGAGCGAAGTTCGCCTCGCTGAAGCACCGACCCTGAAAGTGGGCGATGTCGTCACCGTCGCCGCCTTCACGGAAGGCATGCTTGTTGACGTCAGCGGCGTCAGCAAAGGCAAAGGCTTTCAAGGCGTCGTGAAACGTTTCCGGGTCGCGGGCGGTCCTGCCACCCACGGTTCGATGTTCCACCGCCGCATTGGTTCGGTCGGTATGCGCCAGACTCCCGGCCGCGTTTGGAAGAACCAGGCAATGCCCGGTCACATGGGCCAGGACGCGCGCACCGTGCAGAACCTGCGCGTCGTGAAAATTATCGCTGAGAAAAATCTCATCCTCGTGAAGGGTGCGATTCCTGGCGCGAACGGGGACGACGTTGTTGTTCGCTCGGCGATCAAGGGTCAGTGGGCTCTTCCGGTCGTCGCTGCTCCAGCCGAAGCTGCAAAACCCGGCGCAAAGCCCGCTGCGAAACCCGCCGCCAAGCCCGCCGCCAAGAAATAACCGGAGATAACCTGTCATGAAACTTACCGTATTTAGCTCCGATGGCACCAGCAGCCGCGAACAAGATTTCGATGGACTGCCGACGTTCGAAGGCGACAAAGGCCTGCAGGCCGTGAAGGAAGTCGTCGTCGCGATCAACGCGAACAACCGCCAGGGCACGCACTCGACGAAAACTCGTGGCGAAGTCCGCGGCGGTGGCAAAAAGCCATGGCGTCAGAAGGGCACCGGTCGCGCTCGCGCCGGTTCCATCCGCTCGCCCTTGTGGTCCGGTGGCGGTGTCGTGTTCGGCCCAAAGCCCCGCGACTATTCCAAGAAGATTAACGGCAAGGTGAAGGATCTCGCTTTCAGCCGCGCGCTCTTTGATCGGCTCATCGCGGGAGAAATCGCGGTGATCGACGCGTTCACGGTGCAGGGTGCGAAAACCAAGGTCATGAATGCGGTCGTCTCGCTGATCGCCCCGAAAGGCAAAGTGCTGCTCGTCGATGCTCCGTTTGCTCCCGAGGCCGCCCGTGCTTCCCGCAATCTTGAGCGCGTCACCATGCAGGAAGCCGCGAAGCTCAACACGCTCGATCTCTGCCAGTACGCAAAGATCGTGGTGAGTTCAAAAGCTCTCGAAACCATTATCGCCCGCGTCAACGGAGGGAAAAACTGATGCAAGCCGACCGAGTCCTCAAACAGATGCTTCTCTCCGAGAAGTCCAGCAAGCTGAGCTCCGAGCTCGGCCAGTACACCTTTGAGGTGTTCAAATACGCGAACAAGCACGCCATCGCCGAGGCCGTCGAACAGACGTTCAAGGTCACCGTACGCCGCGTGAACGTCCAAAATTACCGCGGCAAAAACAAGAAGAGCCGCACCGGTCGCCCGAGCGTCGGTTCCGATTTCAAGAAGGCGATCGTGACGCTGAAAGCCGGCGACAAGATCGAGCTCGTTTAAGCGAACTCGCCTCCCCCGGAGATATACCACCATGCCCATCCATTCATTTCGCCCGCTCACGCCGTCCGGCCGGTTCACCCAGCTGAACAAGCAGCCGACGCTGTCGAAAGAGCGCCCGCAAAAAGCCCTGACCGAGTCGAAGCACAAAAGCGGCGGCCGTAACGTCTATGGCCGTGTCACCTCTCGCCATCGTGGCGGTGGTCACAAGCAGCTTTACCGCATCATCGACTTCAAGCGCGACATCCTCGACATGCCCGCCCGCGTGCAGGCAATCGAGTATGACCCGAATCGCAGCGCGAACATCGCGCTCGTCGCCTATACGAATGGCGAGAAGCGTTACATTATCGCTCCTGAAGGTCTCGACGTCGGCGCGTCCATCGTCGCGGCGGACAAGGCGACGACGAACGATTTCGTGGTGGGGAATAATTTCCCCCTGCGCCTAATCCCGCCGTCCACGCTTCTGCATTGCGTCGAGCTCATCCCTGGCCGCGGTGCGCAGATTGCCCGTTGTGCCGGCACCAGCGTTGAACTCATCGGCGTCGAGGGCACGAAGGCCCAGCTCAAGATGACCTCCGGGGAATTCCGCTACGTCCACGCGAACTGTCGCGCCACGATCGGCACCGTGGGCAATGGCGATCACAACAAGCAGTCACTCGGCAAGGCCGGCCGCAATCGCTGGCTCGGCGTACGTCCGCAGTCGCGTGGTGTGGCGCGCAATCCCGTCGATCACCCCAACGGTGGTGGTCAGGGCAAATCCAAGGGTGGTGGCGGTCGCCAGCAGCTCGTCTCTCCGTGGGGCCAGCTCGCGAAAGGCTTCCCGACCCGTCGTCGCAACAAGCTTTCGACGAAGTCGATCATCCTTCACCACAACGGCCGCAAGCCGCGCAATAAGAAGTAAGCCGTCTCTTTCGCACCCATGGCACGTTCCATCAAAAAAGGTTTCTTTGTCGATTACCACCTGCTCGAGAAAATCGAGAAGGCGGTTAAGTCCGGCGCGAAGAAGCCCATCCAGACCTGGTCCCGCCGCTCGACGATCACGCCCGATTTCATCGGCCACACGTTCAGCGTTCACAACGGCAAGATCTTCACCGCGGTCCACGTCACCGAGAACATGGTCGGGCACAAGCTCGGCGAGTTCGCGCCGACCCGCATCTTCAAGTCGCACGGCGGCCTGACCCGTAAGGAAATCTAAGCCAGCCTCCGTTTCTCTTTAACCAAACCATATCGAACCAAAAGGGTAGGGTGCCTCTCGAGGCGCTGCTATCGCCGGGAAACCGGAATCTTCACCCACACCATGGAAGTCCAAGCCCTCACCCGCAACGCGCGGATGTCACCGAAAAAGGTGCGCGAAGTCGTGCGCACAATCCAAGGCCGCAAGGCGTCGCAAGCCGTCGATCTCCTCGGCCTCATCCCGCGCAAGTCCGCGCGCCTGATCCAGAAGACGCTGCTGAGCGCGATCGCGAACGCTGAGAACAACAACAATCTCTCGGCCGACACGCTCACGGTGAAGAGCGCAATCGTGGAAAATGGCCCGGTGTTGAAACGCTTCAAGGCCGGCGCTCGCGGTACCGCGATGCCGCGCCGCAAGAAAATGTCCCA
>JBDSSU010000008.1:0-3394 GCA_039928635.1 Opitutaceae bacterium
CTCCGCGTTGAAAACCGGGGCGCATTTCCGATCCCTCGAGACGGTGCCACGTGCGGAGGGCGGCAACGCGGATCTCTCGCGCTTTCCCGCGCGCGAAGGTTTTGAGGACCTGGTGATGTTGATGGGAAAACCCAATCGCTCACTGGGCTGGAGTGCGGTGACGTTCCCGGAGGAGCGCTGGGTTTTCCTCCAGCTGAAAAATCCGGAAGTGCTGCGGCATACGGTGCTGTGGCATTCCAACGGAGGACGACATTATCCGCCGTGGAGTGGGCGGCATCGCGGAGTGCTCGGGCTTGAGGAAACCACGTCGTATTTTCATCTCGGACTCGCTGAGTCGGCGCGGAGCAACGAGCTCAAGCGCGCCGGGTTCCCTACTGCCGTGAAGCTTTCGCCGAAGAAGCCGTTGCGCGTGCCGCACATTTTTGCCGTCGCGGCGATCCCGCGCGGTTTCGATGTCGTGGCGGACGTGCAGGCGACGGCAGGCGGGATCGCGATCACGTCCTCGAGCGGAAAGGTCGTGCGGATGCCACTCGACGTCGAATTTCTGCAGCTGTGATTCAAGGGTATCCTCGAATCATTTTTTAGCCACGGAGTACACCGAGTTCCGACACAGAGGTCACGGAGAAGAATCCAAGAGGATTTACTCGGTGCACTCGGTGTCCGAGTTCCGTGACCTATGTGACGAGATCCCGTTTTCTGGAACCCGGCGGGGTCGGGAGACCCCGCCCTACAAAATCACTTCGGCGCCGCGAACATCGGGCTGGTGGCGTTGCCGCCAGAAAGGATGTAGGCGATGAGATTTTTCAGCTCATCGGGATTCAGCGCGTTGATGAGGCCGGGCGGCATCATCGAGATCGGATACGGTTTACGGGTCTTCACATTGGTGGTCTTCACCCGGGTCTTTTCGTCGGGCAGGAACGGATTGGTCATCACCAGGAGATCGCCGGCTTCCTCACCCACAATGCGACCGACCAAAGTGCTGCCGTCAGCCAGATCGAGTTGCTGGCTGTCGTACTGGTCGCTGATCACCTTCGAGGGTTCGACGATGTTCTCCAGGAGATCCTTCACGCTGTAGCGGCTGCCGGCGCCGGAGAGATCAGGGCCGATGCCGCCACCTTCCTGGTTCAGGCGATGACAAAGCACGCACGCGGTGGCGCTGAAGAGCGCTTTGCCCTGTGCAAAATCCCGTCCCGTCAGATTGCCCTGCGCGAGCGCGGTGGCGTCGGCGACCGTGTAGTTGCGGCCGGGTCCTTTGGGGGTGATGGCGCTGGCGGCGAACTGCGGCGCCGGCGGTTTGGACAGCGCGGTGAGGGCGGCGCGTTCGCCGGCGTCGGGGACGAGCGCGAGAGCCTCGGTGCGGATATTCTGGATGAAGCCGCCAAAGCTCGAGCCGCCTTTCCACGACGCGGTCCGGGAAAACCAGGAATAGAATTCCACGCGCAGAGCAGGCGTCCAGCCGACGATGGCATTGCGGAGCGCATACGCGTAGGCGATCTGCTGGCGGTCGGGGCGGCTGTTGCTGACGCTCGCCACCACGGCGCCATAGTTGTCATTGCGGGCGGTGAGCTGGGTGCCGCCGAGTTGCTCGGGAGTGACGGTGACGGGTTCGGAGACACTGAGCAGCGGGACCGTTTTCGCGATAACGGTGGGCGAATCGAGATAGATCAGGAGTGAAACGAGCTCCCGGTTGACGAGAGGGTCCTTGTGCGGAAAGAGCGGATCGAATTTCGCGGCGAGGCGGGCGCACGTGGCGGCATCCGGCTTGCCCATGCGGGTAAAGGCGAGTTCCCAAGCGCGGAGCAGCGGGAGTTGGAGGGAGGCGGGTTGTTGGGCGAAGTCCAGTTTCGCGAGAGTCTCCAGAATGCGGGGCTGGTGAAATTGTTCCCCGACGCGGGCCAGTGCGATCATGGCCTCGATGGAGGCCTGGGGATTTTTTTCCGCGAAGGCGCGCTCGGACCAGTTCAACGTCAGCTGGCGTTCGATCGCGACCCGGGCGGCAAAGCGCACGAAACGGTCGGCGTGGGAAAGATGCGGCCACGCGACCGCGATCGCCTCGGGGCCGGTCCCTTCGGCGTGCAGCGCTTCGAGCGAGCGGCGGAGCTGGGTTTCGGGCGTGGGAGGAAGCACGGATGCGGGGGCGGTGCTCTCATTGCCAATGTACGTGACACGGTAGAGCGCGGCCTGCGTGCGGCGTCCGCCGACGGCAAAATACATCGCGCCGTCGCGCGGGTTGATCACGAAATCGGTGAGCGGAAGTGGTTTGCCCGAAATGAATTCTTCCTTCGCGCCACGGAAACTCGCGCCGTCGGGCGTCAGGTGAATCGCGTACATCGTGCCGTACGTCCAATCCGCCGCAAAGAGGGCGCGCTGATACTTGGCGGGAAATTTTGCGCCGGTGCCGAACGTGGTGCCGGTGGGCGAGCCAGGGCCGATATCGATCGAGGCGGGGAGACTGTCGGCGTAGTAAGCGGGCCAGCGACCGGCGCCACTGCGCCACCCGTAATCGCCGCCGTCGACGACGTGATTGATCCGCGTGGGCATATACCACGGCGAACCCTGGTCCCATTCCATATCGGAGTCGTAGGTGAAAAGTTCACCGTTCCGATCAAAGGCGATGTCGAACTGGTTGCGGAAGCCGAGGGCGAACAGCTCGATGGATTTTCCTTCGGGATCGGTGCGGCCAACGTAGCCGCCGGGCGCGAATTTGTTTTTCGCGTGTCCCCGGGCGTCCCACATGCGCGGGAGCAGGTGATCCTCATCCCAGCGAACGGCGCGGGATTTATCGAGATTCGTGGGGAGATCCGTGTGATTGCCGTTCGAGAAGTAGATGGATTTTCCGTCGGGCGAGAGAACCAGGGAATGAGGGCCGTGTTCGCCGCCGCCTTTCATCTCGCGAAGGAATTTCACCTCGTCGAATTGGTCATCGCCGTTGGTGTCGCGCAGACGCCAGAGGCCGCGCTTGTTGGCGACCTCGCCGACCATCACGTAGAGACTGTCAAAAGCGTAAAGCAGACCGTGGGCCCCGATGGGATTGAGCGCGGACTCGGGAACGGGGGCGGCGGGATTCGCTGGCGGCGGTGGGGGAGTCGCGTTCGGGACGGCCGGCAGCGTGATGGCGAGACGTTCCACTTCCATATCGGTGGACGAGCCCAAGGCGGGCAGCGTCATGCGATAGAGACTGCCGTATTGGTCGGAGGCGATGAGGCGGCCCTTGTGGTCAAATGCGAGGCTGACCCAGGAACCCTGCATTTCTTTTGGGACCGTATAGATGAGCTCGACCTTGAATCCGGGAGCGACCTGCAGCGAAGAAGGCTCAACGGCCGCAGGGAGTTGGTTCAGCGGTCTGGGTGCGGGTGCGGGGGTTGCGGGCCGCGTTTGTGCGAACACCGGGAAG
>JBDSSU010000009.1:0-5713 GCA_039928635.1 Opitutaceae bacterium
CCGGCCTCGTACGAAATATGGAGGAGGTTTCGGTCCATCGAATAGGGCTTCTTCAACGAAGCTTCGACGGGGATTTTGTGCGTCTGGCAGTAAGCGATCATTTCCGCGCGACCGGGGAACTCGTCGCGAAACGTATCGATCTTCCACGGCGCGAGAATGGTCAGCCGGGGATCAAGCGCCATGTAGGTGAGCTCGAAACGGCACTGGTCGTTGCCTTTGCCGGTCGCGCCGTGCGCCACCGTGTCGGCCTTTTCCTTGTGGGCGATATCGACCTGGGCCTTCGCGATCAGCGGACGCGCGATCGATGTTCCGAGATAATACTGGCCCTCGTAAATCGCATTCGCGCGGATCATCGGGTAAATGAAATCGCTCGCGAACTCCTCCACCAAATCGAGCGTGTAGTGCTTTGAAGCCCCGGTGGCGCGCGCTTTCTGGGGAAGGCCTCTCAGCTCCTCCTCCTGCCCGATGTCGGCCGCAAACGTGACGATCTCCGCGTCATAGGTTTCGCGAAGCCACTTGACGATGACCGACGTGTCGAGACCGCCGGAGTATGCGAGGACGATTTTCATAGCTGCCGGAATGTGAGGTGAAGCCGCGGAGGCCTGCAAAGAAATTCCTAAACGAGCAGCTTGGGAACTCACTCGTTCCTGGCTCAGCGCTAGCTTCGTCCACAGACCGGGACCCTCGGACCGCCCCGACTCCATTCTCCCAGCCGCCGAGGCGCAGAGTTATTTAGCCGCGGTCGCGAGGCTGGCCAGGATGGCTTTCTGCATATGCAGCCGATTTTCCGCCTGATCGAAAATGATCGAGCGCGGGCTATCCAAAACCCCCTGCTCCACTTCCTCGCCCGCATGCGCCGGAAGGCAGTGCATGAAAAAAGCGTCGGGCTTCGCGCCGGCCAACACCTTCGCCGTGACGGCGTAGGGCGACATCTGTTTGATCCGCGCGGCCGTTTCCTCCTCCTTGCCCATGCTGACCCAAACATCGGTGTAAACAACGTCCGCGCCCTTGACCGCTTCCATCGGGTCGGTCGTGAACTGGTAGTCGTCCGTGAAACCATCCTTCACGAGCTGCGCTTTGATTTCGGGGCCGGGCTCAAAACCCTTGGGACCGGAGAGGGCGATCTTCATCCCGAAGAGTTTCGCGCCGAGGATCCACGAGTTGGCCATGTTGCACGCGGTATCCCCGAGAAACGCGATTTTCCGTCCTTCAAGCGAAGCGAGCAGATCCCCTCCCCGGCCCCAGCGTTCCGCCATCGTGAACGCATCCGCGTAAATCTGACACGGGTGCAGAAAATCCGTCAGCGCGTTGATCACGGGCACCGAACCCGCCGCCGCGAGCCGCTCGACTTCCCGGTGGTCGAAAGTGCGTACGATCAATCCATGCACGAAACGCGAAAGGACCCGCGCAGTGTCCTCGACCGACTCCCCGCGCCCAAGCTGGATGTCGTTCTTGTTGAGGAAAAGCGCGTGGCCGCCGAGTTCGTGCACCCCCACCTCGAATGAAACCCGGGTCCTCGTCGAAGATTTCGAGAAGATCATCGCCCACGTCTGGCCGTCCAGCGGCCGTGGTGTGCCCGCCAGGCCGCGCGTGCGTTTCAGTTCACGCGCTGAGGCAAGCAACTCCGACAATTCAGAACGCCCGAAGTCGGTTTCCTTGAGAAAATGCTTCATCGAAGCGAACGGGTGTAAGCTTCAGGGACGCGGCGCACGAGGGAAATTTTCGCCATGCTGCACGTCAGCGACTGCCGGTCGCCACGTCTAGGAGTGCGCTGCCCTCGAAACTCAACGCCTGCCTTCGCTCCGTATCCGGGAGCATCATCCTTCGGCGATGCAGTAGAGATACTCGTGACCGCGGATGAACAACTCTTTCCCCAACATCACTGGCGAAGCATCGATTTCATCATTGAGCGTATTGGTGGCGACTACCTCGAATGTCGTGGAATCCTTTACGACCGCGACGGCGCCGTTCCTCCCCGGAATGTAGAGGTGCCCGTTCGCCGCCACTGGCGAAGCGTAAACGCCGCGCAGACCCGGGAGCGGCTGATCCTGGTAATGAGGCGTGCCCGTGAGAGCATCCAAACAGGAAAGATAGGCGTCGTTGGTCTTGGTCATGTACAGACGATTGCCGGACAATGCGGGCGATGGCGCATACGGAGCCCCGCGCCTCACGTGCCACACGATATCCGCCGTGCCGGTCACATCACCTTTCGAAGAGAGCTTGATCGCCTGGATGGAGTTTCCCTGAAATCCACTCATCACATAAACCATGCCGTGGCCGGTGACGGGTGTGGGGATCACGTTGCCGGTCATACCACTCGCCTCCCAAACGATCTCTCCAGTCATGACATCGTAGCTGCGGGTTCGAGTCGTAGCGGCAACGATCGCCTGCAATTTCCCGTCTACCTCCACGATGAGTGGCGTCGACCAGGAGGAGCGTTCCTGGCGACCCTTCCGCCAGACTTCCGCACCGGTGTTTTTGTCGAGCGCCACGATGTAGGACTGGTCTTCGTGATCCCACAAAATCAGCAGATGATTTCCGGCTAGGGCCGGCGACGAACCTTCCCCAAATGACAGCCTCGTGCGCATGTCGCCGAGATCTTTTTCCCAAATCAGATTTCCCTCCAGATCGTAGCAGTAAAAGCCCCGCGAGCCGAAGGGCACCCAAAGCCGCTGTCCATCCGTCACCGGCGATGCCGAGGCAAAACTGGTCGTGGGGTGACGGCCCTCGTGCGGTGCTTCGCGTCGCGCCGTTTTTTGCCACGCGATCTTGCCGGTGGCACGATCAACGGCGAGGACGACGAACTCGAAGATTTTCGTCGGGGCCATCGAAGAGGATGCGTTCCCTCTCGCCGCACCCGGCGCGTCTTCGTTCGTCTCGATTGCCGTGACGAGGAAGATCCGGTCCTTCCACACAATCGGAGTCGAATAACCGAGACCGGGAAGCTTGGTCTTCCACTTGATATTTTGGGTCTCACTCCAACGAAGAGGAGGCTGCGCCGCCGGAGCGACCCCCTGACCCGTCGGTCCGCGCCACGTCGGCCAGTTCGAAGTCTCGGCAGCGATGACTGCCGGATCGCCGCCAAGCCAGGCGACCATGAACAACACGGGAAGGCGAATGGCGGATTTCATGCGTGAGGCGGTAGACGTTGAACCTAGGCGCGGGCCAGACGCAGCGGGCAAGCGATACGTTGCGGAGTTCACCTGCCAGGAATTTCCCGGGCCCGAAACACGGTGGGGAAAAAGTTCGAATCGTCGCTTGATGTGGCACGTCATTCCCAACCACGCTCACGCGCATGACTCCCGGCCTAAACCCGCCTGCCCCCGCTGGATCTGGACTGACTCGCACGGCTTGGCTGATCTGCACTATCGCCGCCATCGGCTTCGCGTTCGATATCTACGAACTGCTGATGCTGCCGTTGATCATCAAGCCGGCGGTCGCAGCACTGAGCGCTCCGATTGTCGAAGCGCTGGTGACGGGTGGGATGGATCGGGGGCAGGCCGCGGCGCTTTGGTCTCCCGGTGGCCCCGAGTATGTGCGCTGGGCACGAATGCTTTTCTTTGTCCCGGCTCTCGCGGGCGGCGCGTTTGGTCTGCTCGGCGGTTATCTCACCGACCTGCTGGGTCGGCGGCGCGTATTAACTTTCAGTATTCTGCTTTATGCCTTCGCCGCGTGTGCGGCCGGTTTTGCGACGTCCCTGCCCCAGCTCCTCTTTTTTCGCTGCCTGGTTTTCATCGGCGTGTGCGTGGAGTTTGTCGCCGCCGTGGCGTGGCTGGCGGAGATCTTCACTCATCCGCCGCAGCGCGAAAAAGTACTGGGCTACACTCAGGCGTTCTCCTCGTTTGGCGGCTTGCTCGTCGCGGGCGCAAACATTCTCGCTGCGAAATGGGCGCTCAGCCTTCCCGCGATTGCCGGCGGCCATGAGGCCTGGCGCTATACGCTGATCTCAGGCGTCATCCCGGCGTTGCCGCTGATCCTGATCCGGCCCTTCCTGCCGGAATCGCCCGCCTGGTTGAAAAAACGCGAGTCGGGTACGCTCAAACGCCCCAGCATCGCGGCCCTCTTTGCACCGGAACTGCGCAAGACGACCGTGCTGACGACGCTCATTTTCGCGGCCAGCTACGGCATCGCGTTCGGCGCGATCCAGCAACTGCCGCAAATCATCGGGGCCCAGCGCATCGGCACGCCCGCCGAAGCCGGTCACGTCGCCGTTCTCGCGGTCGCCAAACAAAAAGGCGCGGAGGCCCTTGCCACCGCGCGGGCAGCCAAACAGGCCGAGCCGCTCGCCCAGCGCTCGATGCGCCAGGCAGCGGGCAATGCGAGCGATCAGACGGTCGCGGGCGTTTCGCTCTGGCAGGAAATCGGCGGATTGGTGGGGCGCTTCCTCCTCGCGGTGCTCGCCGTCGTGATCATCAGCCGCCGTACGCTCTTCCGGGTATTCCAGCTTCCTTCGTTGTTTTTCGTCCCGCTTTTCTTCTGGTGGACTGCAGGTCAACTCGGCAACGCGGACAGCCTGGGGATGATCAAAGTGGGTATCTTCATCGCCGGCGTATTCACGGTGGCGCAGTTCAGTTTTTGGGGAAACTACATCCCGCTGGTTTTCCCCGTCCACCTGCGCGGCACCGGCGAGAGCTTTGCGGCCAACATCGGGGGCCGAGTCCTCGGAACCGCCGCGGCCTGGCTCACGCTCACCTTGTCGGCTTCCGACCGGCCTGATCCCGCGCGCGTGGCGATGGTGGGCGCCTGTGTCGCCGGCGGCTATGCGCTGGTCGGCGCCATCCTCACCCAATTCCTGCCGGAACCGAAAACCGATCTCGCGAAGGAGTAATTCTCCGTCGCGGAACGTCCCTATTCCGGCTGCGCGACGCTGGGACGCAAATCGCGCAACGACCATCGGAAGGCTACCCAGCCGCTCACCAGATTCAGCCCGACGATTCCGCACAGCAAACCCGCCACGAGCAGGACGGTGGGAGTGGGCGGCAGCGCGGTCACGTTCGGGACGACCGCCATTGCCGAGGAGATCGCACCAATCGCGACTCCCCACCACACCAGGCGACCGAACTCGGTGAAGACCATCCGGGCCATCACCGCGCGAGGAATCCCGATCGCCGACATCACCGCGAATTCCCCCCGGCGCTCGCGCAGATTTCGCGCAATCACGATCGCGAGGCCCAGGCTGCCGAGAACCACGCCGAGAGTCCCGAGCACATTGAAGATCGCGATATAGGTGTTCTCGATCTCGTGAAACGCTGCGAGCACGTCACGCGTGAGATCCACCCTGCCACCCACATCACCGAGCGTGGCTTCGAGCTGGCGGCGCACGGCCGGAAGCTCCGCCGGATTTTTCACGTCGACCAGGAACATCGAATAGCCCGCATTCGAGGGAAAGCCCTCCAGCAGCCGTTGTTCGTCGATGATGACATGGCCTTGAAAGATTGAATCCGGGATCGTGCCCGCGATCCGGACCTGGAAGGTGCGGCCATTCTCATCCGTATAAGCCAGCACATCGCCGACCTTTTTCTTGAGCGCCCACAGCAAGGTAGTCTCGTCGACGAGCGCCGGAATCGCGCCGTCCGCGGCGCGCGCCTGCAAAATATTCCACCCGCCGTTCGGTGCATCACTCGAGGGAAGTTTCAACCGAAACGCCCCGCGCGCGGCGAGCAAACCCGCGTCGACGCCGAGCAGCCGCGGCTGAGACGTCGAGTTGAGATTG
>JBDSSU010000010.1:0-4024 GCA_039928635.1 Opitutaceae bacterium
TTTGGCCAAAGGCGATCCCATCATAGGGATTCGGGTCCGCCACGCCGGTCTTCATCGCCCGGTTCCACGCCTCGCCGACCGGGATGATGCTGCGGATAAAGGGCGAACCGGCCGCGGCCTGATTGTAAGCGGCGCGCACATCCAGCGCCATTTTCTCGATGGGCTGCCCATGCCAGTGGCCAGCCGCCGGGTAAGTTTGATCGGCGCGCGACCAAGTGGCGACGAGCCGGATGTCGACCTGCGGATTCTTGCCGTGCAACAGTTCGGCGAGCTGGCCGGCGGACTTGATGAGCAGCGTTGGGTCACCGGGCTTGGCTTGGTCCAGCGTGCTATAGCCGAGCGCCACTACGTTATCCCAGGCACGGCCGATCGTTTCGGATTTCGTTTGGACGTGATAGTCGAAATTTTTCCCCGGCGAAGTTTCGAGGCTTACCGCGAAGTTTCTTCCTGCCTGGACGGTGAAGGCCTTGAACAGCGCAGGTACACCACCGGCGCCTTCGCCGTTCAAATCCGTGACGGTGGGCGCGCGGTAGAACCGCACCGGCGAACCGGCGCCAAACATGAAACTGTTGCCGATGAAGAGCACGCTCTGGGACGCGTTGTTCGCGGCGGATGACGGCGTCGCTTGTGCCCGGAGCACCGGTGCGACGAGGGAGCAGAACAAAACAACCGACAAAGCGGAAACAACGAGACGAAGCGACGTGGCGCGAAGGGCGGGGTTCATGCAATCGAGTCAAGTGGGCGATCCCACCCCGTTTGGCAACGGCTCACCGATCCGGTCGTGGTACCGTTTGCTTGGAGTTGCCACGAGCGTGAGCGAAGGGACTGGCAACCATTCGCTCACGCTCGCGGCTACAAGCCCTCCACGAAACTGCGTCGCCGAATTCTGCGGCAACAGACTATACTTACACTACTGCCGGAACTTCACTTGTCAGATCGTTCACGACGGGTGCGATGCGTCGGCGGCCATCACGCGTTTCGCCGCCTTGCAAGGCCGACTGCCAGTGCCGCCCGCCCGAATTCTCCCGAGAGCGCGGGTCGAAATGAAAACGGCAGCCCGGGGAAGGGCCGCCGTGAAAGTCTATCGCAAGGAGCGAGAACGTGGCTCTTCAGCGTTTACCCTTGGCTTTTCGCTTGGGCTTTTCGTCGTCATCCTCGCTTTTGGCTTTCGGCTCATCGTCGTCCGAATCCTCGTCATCGTCGTCATCCGACTTCTTCTTCTTCTCGCCGTCCTCATCGTCATCCGCATCGGCTTTGTCGTCGTCCTCGTCCCATTTGAGCGAGTCGTCGTTTTTGAGTTTTTCCTCTTCGGCGGCATCGAGCTCGGGAAGATCGTCATCTTCCTCATCTTCGATGCCTTTCGCCGGAGCCTCTTCGTCCCCATCGTAACCGGCCGGCATGTAGTCGAGGATCGCCGTGAGTTCCTCGAAGGTGTGGACCGCTTTGCCTTCGATGAAGTGAGTGTTGTGTTCTTCGCGGATCTCGTCCTCCACTTCGTCCACGGAGAGTTTCGCTTCGAAGTTGAAGAGGTCGTTCAGGAGTTTAACCCGGCAGCGCGTGAGATGATCGAGCAGATCGGCGTAGGGACCGTTTTCCTCATCAAGGATGTCCGGGAGCGCGAAGAGTTTTTCCTCGGAGTCGAAGAGCGACTCTTTCACTCGTTTGAGGCGCACCTTTGCGTTGCCGAGATCCTTGTCGATCCGGAACAGAATAAACGCGGACTCGAAATTGTCCTGATTGAATCCGTAGTCGCGCAAGGCTTCGACGAGCTCGATCAGATGCGTCATCTGGCGCGGATCAACAATGCTGAGACCATCGACGTCCCAGCGGACGGGGTCGCTTGTTTCAGCGACCCACCAGTTATGATCCTCGCCGAGGCGCACCACGCACCAGTCGAGAGTAGAAGTAGCTTTAGCCATGAATTGAGAGGGAGATTTTTTCGCAGCGTGCGAGCGAAGGTTGAAAAAACAAGCACAAAAGGCGGCGGTGCAGACCCGCATGTCTCGAAGTAGTTTCACCTCGAAAAATCTTCGATGTTGCCCAACACCAACGCCACCGGCGCTTGCGTTCGGAAACGCCAATTTCAGTCTGCGAAGACATGGGTTTCTTTTATGACCGCCTGGTTCGACCTCGTCTTTTCAAAATGGATTCGGAGCACGCGCACGAACTCGCGGTCGACGCGATGGCCCGGCTCGGATCCTTTGCCCCACTTTGCCGCCTCCTTGAGGCGGGAACCGCTTTGTCGAAAGCGGCCGTCAGGCCGGTCGAAGTTTTCGGGCTGAAGTTTCCCAACGCGGTCGGGCTCGCAGCCGGCTTCGACAAAAATGGCCGGGCCTGGCAGGCGGCGGCGGCGCTGGGTTTCGGGCACGTGGAGATCGGCACGATCACGGCACTCGCTCAGCCGGGAAATGACAAACCCCGCATGTTCCGCTATCCGGCTGAGGAGGCGGTGATCAATCGCATGGGCTTCAACAACGAAGGAGCTGAAGCCGTGGCGCGGCGGCTCGCGCGTCAGCCGGGCCCGGGGAGGAGGCGGATCCCCCTCGGAATAAACCTGGGCAAGTCGAAGGTCGCCGAGCTCGATCGCGCCACGGAGGACTATCTCGCCAGCTTTGCGCGACTGGCGCAGCACGCCGATTATCTCGTGCTCAATGTTTCCAGCCCGAACACTCCCAATCTCCGGCAGCTGCAGGACGAGGGAAGATTGCGGGAATTGCTTGCCGCGATCGCGGGCGCAAACCGCGACCGTGCCGTGGCTCCGGGAAAATCGCGCCTGCCGCTGCTCCTGAAGATCGCGCCCGATCTTTCGTTTCCGCAGATCGATGCGGTGCTGGGGGTGATCGCGGAGTTCGCCCTTGATGGCATCATCGCCACCAATACGACGCTCGCGCGGCCGGGTTTTTTCCGGGGAGTCAACGAGGCGGGGGGGCTCAGTGGCGCTCCGCTCCGGCGGCGTTCGACGGAGATCATCAATTACATCGCGCGGGCGACGGGCGGGCGTTTGCCGATCATCGGGGTCGGTGGAATCGCGGACGCAGAGAGCGCAGGCGAGAAGCTGGATGCGGGCGCGACCTTGGTCCAAATCTACACGGGAATGATATTTCGTGGGCCGTTCTTCGCTGCGGAGATCGCGCGGGCGCTTCAGGAGCGGCAGCGAATTTAAATTTTAACGATCAGGAGGTGCGGCGCGTTGAGGTGGCACGGGCATCCGCCGACTGTAAACGATGTGTCGCCGCTCTGCCTCTCGCCCGTGGATTGCAGACATGGGCGAGACGCCCATGCCACGAAAACTGTTCAGAGGCCCTCGAAAAAGTTCTGTCATTCTGAGCGCAGCACCGCCCATGGGTACGCGGCTCCCGCTGGATCCTTCGGCTTCGCTCAGGATGACAATCGGATGGGTGAAAATTCGTTCGGACGAATCACCCCACGCCTCGAGTTGGTCCTGGTCTCAGAATGACAGAAATTGGGTCTTATGGCTTTTAGCCGCCCCTTAAATCATCCAGTCGCCTGCTTCCGCGACGAGGGACTCTTTCTTTTGACGGGCCCGGATCACGAGATCGTCGCCTTTGTAATAGGCGATGCTGTTGGGCGGCACGGATTCGAGCAGCCAGACATTTCCGCCGATCACGGAATGCGCGCCGATATGCGTGTCGCCTCCGAGGATGGTCGCATGCGCGTAGATCGTGACGTGATCGCCGATGTCAGGGTGGCGCTTCACGCCTTTCACGGGATTCCCCGCCTGGTCCACTTCGAAGGATTTCGCGCCGAGGGTGACGCCTTGATAAAGTTTCACGTGATTGCCGATCACGGCCGTCTCGCCAATCACGACGCCGGTGCAGTGATCGATAAAGAAGTGAGTTCCGATGCGCGACCCCGGATGGATGTCGGCACCTGTCCGCTCATGAGCATACTCCGTGATCATCCGCGGGAGCAGCGGCACCCCGAGATGATGAAGCACATGGGCGACCCGTTGCAGCGAGATCACCAAAACGCAGGGGAAGGCGAGGATGATCTCCTCCACGCT
>JBDSSU010000011.1:0-27517 GCA_039928635.1 Opitutaceae bacterium
TCTTCGCGATGTACGAGACCATCACCGGTGAGAACGCCTACAAGGTGCCCATGCGCATCTACCCGGCCGTTCACTACACCATGGGCGGCCTGTGGGTGGACTATAACCTGATGTCGAATCTCCCGGGCTTGTTCGTGCTTGGGGAGGCGAACTTCTCCGACCACGGGGCCAATCGGCTCGGCGCTTCTGCGCTGATGCAAGGATTGGCCGACGGCTACTTCGTGGTCCCTTACACGGTGGGCGATTACCTCGCCGGCCAGAAACCGGTTGCGCCGACGAGTACGGACGCCCCGGAATTCAAGGCCGCTGAGGAGAATGTCCAGGCGATGACGGCGCGTCTCCTTGGGCTGAAAGGGAAGCAACCGGTCAGTTACTTCCACAAGAAGCTCGGGAAGATCATGTGGGATTATTGTGGGATGGCTCGGACCAAGGCCGGCTTGGAGAAAGCGCTGCAGGAACTCCCCAAGCTGCGTGAGGAATTTTGGACTAACGTGAACGTGCCCGGATCGGCCGAGACGCTGAACCAGTCCCTCGAGCAAGCGGGCCGGGTGGCCGACTTCATCGAACTGGGCGAACTGATGTGCCTCGATGCGCTGACGCGCGAGGAGAGCTGTGGCGGGCATTTTCGCGAGGAATACCAATATCCCGACGGAGAGTGCAAACGGGACGACGAACGTTTCGGCCACGTCGCCGCGTGGGAATTTCAAGGCGTGGGCAAACCGCCGTTGCGAAACGTCGAGCCGCTCGACTACGAGTTTACGAAGATGAGCGTCCGCAACTACAAGTGAGGCGAGAAGTCGAAAGACCAGAAGACGATGCCCGATAAACCCCAGTTTCGTTTCGAAAAGCTTACGGTTTGGCAGTCCTCAGGCCGGCTGTGCGGAGAGGTTCATTCGGTAACAAAGGAGTTTCCCCGTGAGGAGATCTTCGGTTTGACGTCACAACTTCGTCGGGCCGCGGTGTCGATCTCGGCCAACATTGCGGAGGGCAGTGGCAGAAATTCCGACGCCGATTTCGCGCACTTCCTCGAAATGGCCTATGGATCAGCCATGGAAGTAGCCGCGTTGTTGTTTATCGCTGCCGACACCGGCCGACTTACTCTGTCCGTTCGAGACACGTTGCTAGGCTTGTTTTCAGAGGTGAGTGCTCAACTCACTGCCTTGAACCACTCGTTGTCCGTTACCCGTTCCAAAACACCCTTCGCTCGCAAATTCAGAGTGTAGGACCTCGACTTCCTCGCCCCTAGACTCCTCGTTTTTCCTCTCTGCCATGGTCGCTGAATCTTCCACCAAGTTTATTTCTGTCACCTTGCGGGTCTGGCGGCAGAGCGGGCCGACCGCGCTCGGGCAGTTCAAGGACTACGTGGCCAAGGATCTGAATCCGAACATGTCATTCCTGGAGATGCTCGACGTGGTGAACGACGAGCTCACGGGGAAAAGCGAGGAGCCCATCGCGTTTGCCCATGACTGCCGCGAGGGGATTTGCGGGACGTGTTCGTTGATGATCAACGGCAAGCCACATGGCCCGGGTCGCGGCATCGCGACGTGTCAGACTTATATGCGCAGCTTCAGCGACGGCGACATCATCGTCGTGGAGCCTTTTCGCGCGGCGGCTTTTCCGCTCATTAAGGATCTCGTGGTGGATCGCACTTCGTTCGACCGGATTGTGCAGGCGGGTGGTTTCATCACCGCTCGCGCGGGATCGGCGCCGGAAGCCAATGCCGTTCCCATTCCGAAGAACGACGTCGATCGCGCGATGGATGCCGCGCAATGCATCGGATGCGGCGCCTGCGTCGCGGCTTGCAAGAATGCGAGCGCGATGCTCTTCGTCGCCGCCAAGGTGAGTCATCTCGGTTTGCTGCCGCAAGGCCAGGCGGAGCGCGACCGCCGCGTGCTTTCCATGGTGAGCACGATGGACGAACAGGGCTTTGGCAGCTGCACGAATCAGTACGAGTGCAGCGCGGCGTGCCCGAAGCTCATCAGCGAAGACTTTATCGCCCGCATGAATCGGGACTTTCTCGCGGCGAGCCTGCGCAGCGCGTTCAAACCGGAGCCCGCGGGCAGCGGTGGTGGAGCGGGCTGAAGTTATCGCCATTTGATCCTGTCATTCTGAGACCGGGAGCCACGCGATTGTCATCCTGAGCGAAGCGAAGGATCCAGTAGGAGCTGCGTACCCCATGGAGGGGTGCGAGTGTCCCAGTGGATTCTTCACTTCGTTCCGAATGACAAACCCAAGGGTGTTCATCGGCAGCGCGGCGAAGAATCCAGCAGGAGGTACGCCGCGATCGTGGCGCGCGAAGAGTGAAATGGGGTTCTCGCTCATGATAACAGAGGTTTGGCGTCCGCCGTCGTCGTTCGATCTCGCGATGCGCCTTCGCTTTTTCCGGGAGTTGGAGTCGTCATTCCTCTCACACAGGACAAGTTCCAAGTGCCCATTTACGCGTTGGACAATCTCGGTGCTCCGCGGATGTGCCGAAGGACGGAGCCCGGCTGCGCTGGCGATGCAGGCTCGATTTGTCGGGCTGGGGCCGCCCGGTTGGCGCAAGAACAGCCGTCCAGTGCTTCGGCGACTTACAGTCGCCGACTCTTAGAACATCGAAAGCGCTTTCGCGCTCTCCACGATCACCCAGGTGCAACCGCCGGTGAGGGCGAGCGCGAAGATGTTTCGCACGAGTTTGCGCCCTCGCAAAATCCGATCGTGGAAGTCCGTGTCGAGGCGTTTTCGGTTACGTTGAGCCAAGTAGCTGACGAACCCTGGATCGCGAAGTGGGCTTCGCGGATCCCGCTCCATTCCGAACCGGAGGGTCGGACGACGGAGGAAATTCAACAGGACGCGAAGCATGGAAGACCTTCGAAATATTTGAGTGGTTCTTTCAAGGGGAATCTCGCTAGCGTCGCACCTTTCACGCTTTTTTCTATGCATCACTTCCAATATTCGGGCCACGATCTGCACTGCGAGTCAGTCGATCTCGCCGCGGTTGCGAAACTTTACGGCACGCCGACGTACGTCTACAGCGCGGCGACGATGGAGGATAATTTTCGCCGGCTGCAACGTGGGCTTGCCGGCCTCGACGTCCAGATTTGCTACGCGATGAAGGCGAACTCGAACCTCGCGGTGCTCCGGCATTTCGCGAATCTCGGCGCGGGTTTCGACTTGGTGAGCGGCGGCGAGATCCGGCGCGTGCTCGCAGCGGGCAGCGACGTGAAGGCGAGCGTCTTCGCCGGCGTGGGCAAGACCGAAGCGGAGATCAAGCTGGCGCTGCAAAATGGAATTTTCGCGTTTCACGTGGAAAGCGAGCCCGAGCTGGCGCGGATCAATCACGTCGCGGGCACCCTGGGCCTAAAGGCACCGATCGCGATCCGGATTAACCCTGACGTCGACGCCCACACGCACGCCAAGATCACCACGGGGAAGAGCGGCAACAAATTTGGCATCCCCCTCAAGCACGCGGCGGCAGCGTACGAGGCCGCTTCGAAATATCCCAACCTCGTGCTCAAAGGCGTGCAGATGCACATCGGTTCGCAGCTCACGTCAGTCGGACCCTTTGTTGAGGCGGTGGAGAAAGTCGCGCCGTTCGCCGCGGAATTGAAGGCGAAATACGGCATCAGCTACTTCTCGATCGGGGGAGGGATGGGGATTGTTTACAAGGACGCGCTGGCCAGCGGAATGGCCGCTTGGTGGGACGGACAAACGCCCGAGCAGCGTCCCCTGACGCCGGAAACCTATGGTGCCGCCCTCGTGCCCCTGCTGAAGCCGCTCGGCCTCAAGATCCTGCTGGAGCACGGGCGTTTCATGGTCGCGAATGCGGGCGTTCTACTTTCCCGAGTCGAACATCTCAAGCGAGGTGCGGGGAAGAACTTCCTGATCGTGGATGCCGCGATGAACGATCTGGTGCGGCCCGCGATGTACGACAGCTACCATGAAGTGGTGCCGTTGCACCGGGACTCCTCCCGGCGCGCCCTGACGGCGGATATCGTCGGGCCGATCTGCGAGAGCGGGGACTGTTTCGCGAAGGATCGGCAGCTGCAGGAGGTCGGGGAGGGCGAGCTCGTCGCTTTCATGAGTGCCGGGGCCTACGGCTACGTGATGGCGAACCGTTACAACACCCGCACGATGGCGGCCGAGGTCTTGGTGCGCGGCAGCAGCTTCGAATTGGTGAACGCCCGGGAAACCTTCGAACAGATGATCGCGGGGGAGAAGATCCCGGCGTTCTTGAAGTAAGAGCGCGGGCACGAGTCCGATTCGAGACGAGCTAAAGGCGCGCATCTCACGAGCTGGCTGGGGGCTCGGCTTCACTGGGCTCGTTCGCTGCATTCCTGAGTTCCACATTCGATTTTTTCTGGTTTAGTCGCGCGCATGAATTTTGTGGTCGTTGGAGCCGGGGCGTGGGGGACGGCGTTCGCGCTGCACCTGGCGCGGTCTGGCCAGTCCGTGACGCTCGTGCCCCGCCGCGCCGAGCAAGCGGCAGCGCTTCTGGCAACTCGCGAGAATGCGGATTATCTCCCGGGCATCGCGCTCCCGGAGAATGTCAAAATTAGCGCGGATCTCGGGGCGGCGGTGAGTACGGCCGAGGTCTTGTTGCTGGCCTGTCCGGCGCAGGCGCTCCGGGCGACTTGCACCAGGATTTCTGAGGTGACCCCGGCAGGTGCGCCGTCGCTCGAGTTGGTTATCAGCCTGGCGAAAGGGCTGGAGCTGGACACGCACCTGCGACCGTCCGAGGTGATCGCGAGTCTGTTTTCCTCGAGCTTGGTCGGCTCGCTCTCCGGCCCTACCAACGCGGCCGAGGTCGCCCGTGGTTTGCCTGCCGCCATGGTCCTGGCCGCTGCGAACGTTCGCCCGAGTCTCACCCGCGTGCAGACGGCGATCAGCGGAGCAAGCCTGCGAGTTTACACGAGCGACGACCTTCCGGGGGTCGAGTACGGCGCCAGCCTCAAGAATGTTTATGCGATCGCCGCGGGATGCTGCGAGGGGTTGAAACTGGGTGACAATGCCCGGGCTTCCATGCTGACGCGTGCGCTTACGGAAATGGTGCGGGTCGGTACGGCGCTGGGAGCGCGCTCAGAAACGTTCTACGGCCTAAGCGGGTTCGGCGATTTGGTCGCGACGTGTCACGGCGAATGGAGCCGTAACCGGGCGCTTGGGCAGCAGATCGGTGAAGGACGTTCGGTGGCGGAACTGCTCGCGCACCGGAAAACCGTGGTTGAAGGCTACAAGACGACGGAAGCGTTGGCCGGTTTGTGTACGGCTCGCGGGCTTGACGCCCCGATCTTGCGGGAAGTCCATGCGATTTTATTCGAAGGGAAAAAACCCGCCGCCGCTCTCGCATCGCTGATGGGCCGCGAACTGAAGCGCGAGTCGGCCCCTGCACCGACACCACTGGCCGTGGGCAGGTAGGCAGAGCCTCGAGCTGCCAGGCGGATTCGTGCCGGCGTGTCTGCGCCGGTCACTTAAACCCGTCTTTTTGAATCCAAGTCGCTGTTCCGACGTCGAAATGACCGACGAGGAAAAAAGGTTTCCTGCCCTCTGAGAGCGGAAACTCCACCGGCAAACGGAAAGCGGCCTTTTCGATTTTCAGCGATGCGCTTCCGACCGGCCGGGACCGGAAGAAATAGTGGTGGCTCGCGTCGCTCCCCACGTAGTGCATCTGATCCAAGGGATCGACGTGATAGAGTTTCACGAACTGCTCCGGAGTGATTTTCCGGCTCGCCGCGGCCGAGAAATGAGACGCACAGGCGCTCACACCCAGCATCGCGACCAGCAGGAAAATGCGAGTGCCAGTTGCCATGGTTACGGGCGATGCAGTGCGAACGCTTCCGGCGTGAGTCAGACCGGCAGGGCGGTCGCTGCAATCTGGACTGGCTAGTGCCCGGCGCCGGCTGAGTGCTCTTGGATATATTCTTGTTTCAGGCCGAGTTTTTCCGGGGCGTGCAAGACCAACATCTTCATCCGGATGTCCACCGGGACCTGCTTCGAGGTCGCTTTTGAGACCACGACCATCAGCGCAATCGCGAGCGGCACGCTCCAGATGGCGGGCTGTTCGCAAAGAATACGGAGGAGCGGGTGCTGCGCCCAGAAATCATTCATGCCTTTGAAGCTCGCGAACACTTTTCCCATCGGACCTTTGTCCAGCGCGAGCGTGGCCAGGTTGGTGAGGGCCGCGCCGACGAGCGCGCAGAGACCGCCGACGAGCATGCCCGTGGCCGCGCCCTTGGTCGTCATGCCCCGCCACCACACGCTCATGAAGAGGAGCGGGAAGTAGCTCGCCGCTGCGATGGCGAACGCCTGACCGACCATGAAGTTGATTTCCAGCGGTTCCACGAAAGAGCCCAGTACCACGGCGATTCCGCCGATGAGGACCGCGCACCATTTGAACATTTTCATCCGCTCCTCCGGCGTGGATTTCGGCCGGAGCATCCGACCATAGACGTCGTGGGCCAGCGCGCCGGTCATCGAGACGAGCAGTCCGCTGAACGTGCTCATGAAGGCGGCAAACGCGCCGGCGCAGGTGATGCCGCTGAGGATGGAGCCGAGGACGCCGAATTTCGCGCCCAGCAGGGTTGGAAGTTTCAACACCACTTGATCGGTGCCTTTGATGCCGGCGAGACCCGTGTAGAGCTCCGGCATCAGATTCCGGCCGATGACGCCGAACACGGGTGGGAAAACATAAAACACCCCGATGAGAATCATGACCCACATCGTCGTGCGTTTGGCCGCGACTCCGTCGGGATTGGTGTAGAAACGCACCAGAATATGCGGCAGCCCCGCCGTGCCGCACACCAATGCGATGATCAACGAATAGGTGTAGAGGAGGGAATAGGGCTTTTGGTACTCGGCGAGGTAGGCGGCACGCTGTTCCACGGGGAGGGCGGCGGCGGCGGCGTTGACCGCTTTTGTCGTGAGCGGGCCGAACGGTGCGGTCCAGACCTCGTCTCTCGGCGCTTTTTCCACGAGTGGCAGTCGCTGCACTTCGGAGGACACCGGCGGGGTTTCCTTGGTGGCGTTGGCGCCCACCTGACCACCGTAGAAACCAAATACGGCCATCAGCACGAAGACCGGCACGGAGATCGCGAACATCTTGATCCAATACTGAAACGCCTGCACCAGCGTGATTCCCTTCATGCCACCAAGTGCCACGTTCAGCGTGATCACCGCTCCGACGAGCACCACTCCGACCCAGTAAGGCAGCCCGGGGAAAATGTAGGCGAGCGTCGTGCCGGCCCCTTTCATTTGCGGCATCGTGTAGAAAAACCCGATGAACAGCACGAAGCAGACCGCGATTTTCCGGAACACCGGCGAATCGTACCGACCCTCGGCGAAGTCAGGAATCGTGTACGCCCCGAATCTCCGCAGTGGTCCCGCGATGAACAGAAGCAGAAATAAATATCCGCAGGCATAACACACCGGATACCAAAGCGCGTCGTAGCCGCTCGACATCACCATGCCGGCAACGCCCATGAACGAAGCCGCCGATAAATATTCTCCGGAAATGGCGGACGCGTTCCAGCCCACCGAGACCGAACGGCCCGCGACGAAGAAATCACTCGCCGTCTTCGAAGTCCGTGCCGAGCGGAATCCCATCCAGATCGTGACAGCGACCGTGATCGCAGAGAAAGCGAGAATCCAGGGATCGACGCCTTCCAGCAAGGCGAGGGGAGAGAGCAAGGGTGCCATGGCTTACGATTTCCTCCCTGCTTTCACTGCACGCACTTCGTCGTCTTCCAATGCGATCGAGCGACGGATGAACATCCAGGAGATAATCCACACGAACGGAAAGAACAGCACGCCGAGGATCAGCCAGCTTAGCGTGAATCCCGCCACGCGGATGGCCATGGTCTCCGGCTTGAAATAGTTCAGCAGCGGCATGGCAATGAGCGCGACGAGGAAGGTGCCGGCGCACGTGATCGAGAGCGCGAGCTGCCGGCGCATCAACGTGCGCAGAAACGACTCGCTATGGATCCCGTCGTCTTGGGGTGGGGTGGGCGAAGACATGAAGGCTGAAAATGCCGCCCCACCTTCCCCTGACAACTCCGTTTCTTTTTTTCGCGCCGCTGACAGTTCAATCTACAGCGCCAAATCGAAGTGAAAGCACGAGATCTTCATGCGTTTCCTCAGATAGAAACGATGAGCTTCGACCCGGTGCGTGCCGGAATCGAGCGTGAACATTTCACAGTGTTGCGCGCGAGCGTGTGCCACCAGCCAGTCGAAAAGCGCGTCGCCATACCGGCGCGAACGACTCGCTGCGTCGGTCACAAGATCGTCGACATAGAGCACGCGACCGACATGGAGTCGGTCCATCGCACGAAAACCCGCGACCGAGCGAACGACGCCGTCGTTGTCTTCCAGAAGAGCGAGGTGATAGCCCTCCGCGGCGTTGCGAAGGATGCGGGCAACGAAATCTTTTTCCGCGAGCTTCGGGCGCAATTGCACCATTACGGGAAAACACCGGGAAATGTCGGCGTCAGTTTCAGCGAGGCGGATATTCATGGGAGAAGATGGCTGCTTTAACGAAAGCGTGCGCGAGCGGCGGGATCTCGTCGCGGAGGGCTGCCCGTTCCGGCTGAAACAAGGTGCCGACGAAAAAGGGATGGTTTTCACGCCCCAGCTCCGAGCTCCGAATGGAGTCGTTGCCGTCGAACGCGGTGAACCGCACTCCCGCTGCTTCGAGGGCTTCGCGGAATTTCGGGTTAACCCCGAAACTGCAACGGTACCCTTCGACTGCCTCCGTTTGCTGGTAGGCTTCCGCGATGAGACTTCCGGGCACGAATCGCACGCGGCCGGGCTGATCGAGCGGGCAAACCAAGGCGGTGACGATCGACGTGGGACCGCACGGATTCGTTTCCGCGTGATCCGCCTGGGAAAGTCCGGCGACGTTTCGCGCAATTTCGATCAACGCGTGCTGGAACCCTCCGCAGGTCCCCAGAAAAGGCCGGCGCGTTTCGCGAGCCCACCGGATCGCCGCGAGCGCGCCTGCCATGTTCTTATACGGGCTCGCGGGGACCAGCCACACCGCGGAAAACGACGAGAGGTCCTCGGCGGCGTCGCGAATCTCGGTCGTGCCAATCCAGTGCCAGGTGAACGCGAGACCCGTTTGAGCCACGATGAGCTCGAACGCGCGCGGGATCGCCTGATGGGCGGGAACCTCAGGGGAATAATCCCCGACGAGGGCGATCGCGGGAGAAGGGGCCGTCATTTCCTGCCGGGTTTTGCCGCGGTCCGGCTCTTTTGCACGGTGATGATGGCGACGGCGGCAACAATGATGGTGGAGGCCACCAGCGTGCGCGGACCGATCGGTTCGTCGAGCAACCACCAGCCCAAAAAGACCGCGACGACCGGATTAACATAGGCATACGTCGATACGCGCGCCGGCGTGCTGTGTTTCATCAACCAGACGAAGGTCGAAAAACCCACGAGCGAACCCACGAGGACGAGGTAGACGAAAGCGCCCCAGGCTTTGGGAGTGATGCCGTTAAGATCGAGCTGTTGGAAATCCCGATGCGCCACGGCTGCGATCAGGAGTGCCGCGCCGCCGCCGATCATCTGGATCGCCGAGGCCATGAACGCGTCCGCGCCATGTTTCGAATGTCGCGAATAAATCGAGCCCACCGCCCAGAACATGCACGCCACGAGAATGGCCACGATCCCGCCGGGATGGAGCCCGCCTTGAGCCGGATTTTCCCAAGGTGCCGCGAGCCACGTCACGCCGCCGAAGCCGAGGAGTAACGCCGCCATCGTCAGCGCGGTCGGACGGGTCCCGCCGCGCCAGGCCCATTCCGTCAGCACGATGAACAGCGGCGAAACGCCAACCAACAGCGCGGTGATCCCCGAAGGAATGAATCGCTCCGCCCAGACCACGAGACCGTTGCCGCCCAGCAGAAGGAAAATCCCGATGACGGTGTTCGCGCGCCACTGCGCCCAATGCGGCGACGGCGCGCCGCGGAATTTGAGAATCGCGAACAGGATTCCGCCCGCGAGCACGAAGCGGGAGCCGGCCATCAGGAACGGCGGCATCGTCTCGACAGCGACGCGAATCCCGAGGTACGTGCTGCCCCAGATGACGTAGATCGATGCGAATGCCATCACCAACGCCGCGCGCGAAGGAGCCCCGGGAGAAGTGGGTGGGTTCATCGTGGCCGCGGCGACGGGGTGCCAAATTGGGCGGCTGCGAAGGCGGCGCGGACCACGAGAGTCTTCACGCACGTCGGTATTCCATCTGCGCGGCGGTCGCAGTCGCGGCCGGTTCGCCCAGCAGCCGGGCGATCACGTGAAGTGAAGCATCGATGCCCGCGGAAATGCCGGCGGCCGTGACAATTTTCCCGTTGTCGTGAAAGCGCGCAGTGGCGTCGATCGTGGCCCGGGGAGCGAGTTCCGCGAGCAGCCCGACCGCGTGGTGGTGGGTGGTGATTCGCAACCCGTCCAGCAACCCCGCCTTCGCGAGGACGAGAGCGCCGGTGCAAACACTCATGACGATTTCCGCGCGTTTGGTTTTCACCCGCAGCCACTCGAGGAGCGCCGGTTTGGCCAGCAACGGACGGGTTCCGACGCCGCCCGGAATGATGAGAACGTCCGGCGCCGCGCAGTTTTCCAGCGTGTAGGTTGGCACCACTTTCAATCCATGACGCGCGCGCACCGTCCCGGGAGTTTCCGCAAAGGTGAAAACATGGAAGGTTTCACCGCCCTGCAGGCCATCGGCGACCGAGAACACTTCGAAGGGGCCCGCGAAGTCGAGGACTTCGACCTCATCGAAAATGAAGACAGCGACGTTTCTTTTCATCGG
Source organism: Opitutaceae bacterium (assembly GCA_039928635.1). Lineage (GTDB taxonomy): Bacteria > Verrucomicrobiota > Verrucomicrobiia > Opitutales > Opitutaceae > DATAKE01. The sequence continues at coordinate 10,775 of JBDSSU010000011.1, forward strand.
CTGGAGAAGATTGGAAAGCCCAGGAGTCCGCCCGCATCCCGGGTGGGTGCAACGAGGGCGCGATCAACGGGAAGGTCTCTCGCCAGCACGATCATCCGCGCCGCGTTCAAAGCCGTGAGGGATGAGCGCTCTGAAGCGATCTCGGAGACAGGAGTCATTGCCCGGAACACGTTTCTCGCGGCGAAGATCATGAGGGGTGAAGTTGTTTGCGTGCCATCTCACCAAGCGTGCGGAGTGCGGCTTCGATGAGTTCGCTCCACGGCAGGCCGCAATTCATCCGGAGGCAATTTCGATAGCGGTCCTTCAGCGAAAAAAGTGCGCCCGGAGCGGTGTTGATGTGGTGCTTCACGGCATCGCGGTGGAGCCGGAGCGTATCGACGCCCGGCGGCAGCTCGACCCAAAGCACGAAGCCGCCGCTCGGCCGGCTCAGCCGGGTGCCTTCGGGAAAATAGCGGAGGATCGCCTGCGAAAACAAATGGAGCTGGTTCTGGTACGCGCGCCGGATCGAGCGCAGATGATGATCATAGCCGCCGTTGCGCAGGAAATCCGAAATGGTTTTCTGCAGCACGACCGGCGTGCCGAGCGTGTTGGTGAATTTCAGCCGGCGCACGCGTTCGAGGTAGCGGCCCGGCGAGCACCAGCCGACCCGCAGCGAAGGCGCGAGGGTTTTGCTGAAAGAGCTGCAAAGCAACACGCGCCCATCGGTGTCCCAAGCCTTCAGCGGTTTCGGGCGGCGTTCGCCGTAATGAAGATCTCCGTAGACGTCGTCCTCGATCGCGGCGACGTCGTATTCGGCCAGCAGGTGATAGAGTTTTTCCTTGTTCTCGTCCGGCATGCACGAGCCGATCGGGTTTTGAAAACTCGGCATCACGATCACGACTTTGACGTCGTTATTGGCGAGGGCTTCGCGGGTGGCCTCGATCGAAAGCCCGGTGCGTGGATCGGTGGGGATTTCCACGGCACGCAGCCCGAGACTCTGGATCGCCTCAAGGAATCCAAAGTAAGCTGGCGTCTCGATCGCGACGGTGTCACCGGGCCGGGTCACGGCGCGCAGGGAAAGGTTGATGGCTTCGCAGCAGCCGATCGTGACGATGATCTCGTCATGAGCCAAAGGAGTCCCGGCCTGCAGATAGCGCCGTGCGATCTCGCGGGTGAGCGGATCGTAGGCCCAGTTCATCGCGTAGCGGCCGAGCAGCGCCGGATCGTCCCGGCCCACGGCGCCAAGGAGCCGCGCCAGCTTTTTCGTGGGAAACAGGGAGTGATGCGGACAGGCGGCGCCGAATGGCACGTAACGCGGATCGGTTCCAAACGTGAGAACTTCCGCCGTGAGATCGTTCACGCCCACATAACTCGCTTTCGCCATCGGGCGGGCCATGTGCGGTTCGGGCGCGTGACTCGGCAGGCGGGCCCGCACGTAGTAGCCGGATTGGGGACGCGCCTCCAGGACGCCGCGATTCTCCAGGACGGTATACGCTTGGATGACGGTTGAAATGCTTACGTCGTGCTGGAGTGCCATCCGGCGGACGGAAGGGACCCGATGTCCGGGACGCAGCGTGCCCTGTTCAATCAGTTGCTCGATGGAATCGGCGAGCGCGGCATAGAGAGTCGTGGGTGTCGACGGCTGAATCCGAACCGGGGCGGAGGGAATAAGAGTCTGGAGCATGGTGGGAGCGAACGGGCGCGAAGGTAGGCGAAACCAGTGCAGTTGAGTAGGGGCAGCGGAACGAGATTGGTACCAATACAGTTGCCGATGGAGATGGAGTGTAACCAGCACAATTCCTGTCCGAACGAAGAGTTGGCGGATGGCTGATACCCGCTTTGCTGACGGGCGATGACTCACGCGGAGGGAACGTTTAGCGGCATCGTTGGGGAAATCCTGCGGCGGTTTTGTGAGCAGAACGGGAAAGAGCCGCCTCCGGCGCAGGTACTCGCCGGCTTGGGTGACCGGATCCTGGCCGTGGTCAGGGAGCGCGGTTTGCCCCCGCCGCTTCACGACGACGACCAGGGAACTCCGGGTGAAATGCCGGAAGCGGTGTGTGCTCCGCTGGTCGCGCACGTGATGAGCGTACTCCCGGAGCACGACCGCGTTTTTCTTTCGGTCCCGCTGCGACAGCTGATCAAAGCGTGTTTTCACGAAGAATTTAAGGTGTGTCGTGATTCGTTCCGGGAGCCTTCCCCGGACGGAATTTGCCGGCGCCAGCAACTGACCCGGGTGCGGCAGCGCATCAGCGGAGCGCATTGCATCGATTGCCCGTATTGGACCTCTCTCCCTCGGGAAAAGCATCTCCGATTCCTTGATACGCAATGGCAGCCGGCGGGGCGCGAAGAGCTGGCGGCGCATCGCGGAATATTTTTGCCGGAGGATTTCCGGCGCCTGCGGCTTTGGCTTTTCGCCGCCGCGCGCGCCCAGGATATAGGCTTGTAAGCGACCTCCGCGACCCTACTGGTTTCTACCTACTCCATTGTGGCTATTCGCGCGGTAATCATCGAAGACGAGGCGGTATTCCGCCATATGCTCAGCGCCGCTTTAACCCGCGTGCGCGGAATAACCGTAGCAGGAGAGTTCGGCGATGGGCGGGTTGGGCTGGACTACTGCTTAAAGCAGAAACCAGGGATGCTGGTCGTGGATCTTTTCCTTCCCGGCTTACATGGTCTCGAGGTCATACGCGAAGTGCGCGCGAAGCTCCCGGCGACCCGGATTCTCGTGTTGACCGGCCATCCCGATGGAGATCTTCCGGCGCGGCTTATCGCGCAAGGGGTGCACGGATTCGTGGATAAGTCAGAACCGCTCAATTACGTCCTGCAGGCCATCGAGACGGTGATGAGCGGAGGGATGTTTTTTGCCACGAATGTGCCGCCGAAGTCGGCCAGCGACGCCGGCTCGCTCGAGTCGTTGCCGCATACGCCACCTTCCACGAAGTCTGGCCCCGTGACCTCTACGCTGGCAGCGGTGCAGGCACTTTCCGCCCGCGAGATCGAAGTGGTCCGGCTCGTCGCCGAGGGCTTCTCCTCGAAGGAAGTGGCCGTGCGGTTGGATCTGAGCGTGCGCACGGTCGAGAAGCACCGGGCCAACATCATGGAAAAAATCGGAGTGCGCGAGGTCGCGAGTCTGGTGCGGTGGTGCGTGCAGTCCGGCTTGGTGAAAGGCGCTTAGCCGCCGGCAACGGGTGCGGAGAACGCGCGCAGGGTGGGCGCAACCGCTTCGTATTTTTCCCGCGCCGCCAAAATATCCGCTGGGGAAACGTCGCCGGTCGGTCCGGAGAGCCGGTCCTCCAATTCGCCCATCTGTCGCGAAAGCGTCATGAGGCCCACGATTCTTGCGCTGCTTTTTAGACTGTGAGCAGCGCGACAGCGGTCCTCGCGCCGGCTCGCCGACAGCGCGGCAAGCATGGAGTCGAAGCTATCGACAAACATCCGCACGAGGTCGCGCGCGTCCTCCATCCCCAACCCGCTCGCCAGTTCAGCAATCGAGGCATTCGGGGGCGGCGGGTGGGACACGTCCTATTCGCGTCGGAGACGCCGCGGTGGGGCAAATCAAAAAACTCTTTCAGGCTCGGGGCACGCGTGGAGATGGCACTGCCGCGGAAGGGGAGAATAATTGTCGGGCCGTAGTTCCTGGGGCTCGCCTCCGCCGCGAGTCGACTGCGGGCAAAGGGATTTGTAGTAACTCTTTCAATTCACCGGGTGGGCGGAGCCTTCCCGTCAATGTTGCGCTAAAGCAGTTGGATTTTAGCAGCTTGTTGCAGGTTGAGCGCCCCATGCTCCTCGACACGCTTCCGGGCGCGGCTTTTGCTAAACCCGAAGCGTATGATTCCAACGGGACCGTGTTTGCAGATTCTTATGTTCAGGGTGGCTGCGGTCCCCGGAGTAACGGCGGACAGCCCGCTATCGTTATGGCGGGGTGGAGCATTCGGGATCCTTCTCGTCATAGGAATGGCGTGGTTTGCCTTCCGCATGCGAACTCAAGTCCAGGCGCGCACCAAGGAGCTGAGAAAGTCGGAAGAGCGATATCGGGCGCTATTCGAATCCCTCCCTGCGCCCTCTTGGGTGATCGATCCGGAAACGTTTCGGTTCCTCGATGTCAACGTTGCCGCCGAATCACTGTACGGGTGGACGCGAGCAGAGTTTCTCACGATGACCTTGGCGGAACTGCGGTCTCCCGAGGACTTGCCTGAGCTTCATGCGCAGCTGAAACGGTGTTTCCTCGAAACGGAAGTGGTCGGTCTTTGGCGCTACAAAACCAAAAGCGGCGAATTGGTCGAAGGAGAGGCGACGAGCCGCGTGTTGGACTTCGGGGGACGCCGCGCGATTATTTCGATCGTCCGTGATGTCACCGCTGCCCGTCGCGCCGCTGAAGCGTTGCGGATGAACGAGGAGCGCTACCGGAAGCTGTTTGAGCATTCCCCTTTTGGCATCGTTGAATACGACTACCGCCCCACTATTGCCTGGCTTGATGGCTTGCGTGCCACGGGTGTCACTGACCTGGCCGCTTGGTTTGAAACGCATCCCGCGGAGGTCCGGGAAGCGATGTTTAAGGTAAGTGTGACGGATATGAACGCCGCCACGCTCCGTCTCGTGGGAGCCAAAAATCGGGCGGAAGTCTTGGCGAACCTGCGGCAGCTTTTCACCGACGACGTTCTGGCAGCGCGTCGCGCCGCTTTCTTGTCCGTGTGGTCGGGTCGAAATGAATCTGAGGGAGAAATCACGGTGCGGGCACTCGATGGTACGTTGCGGCGCATCTTCCATCACTGGTGGGTGCCCAAGATCGACGGTCGGCCCTCCTTCCAGCACACGCAGCTCGCGCTGATGGATCTTACGGAGATCAAGTCGACCGAAGCGGCCCTTGCTGCCGAGCGGGAACGTCTGGCGGTGACGCTGCGAGCGATGACGGAGGGAGTGATCACGACCGATAGCGCGGGGGTGGTTCAATTCATGAACGCTGCCGGCGGAGAGCTGACCGGCTGGACCGCCAGTGCCGCCGTTGGGCGTCCGATCACCGAGGTGTGCGTGCTTCGTCACGAGCGCACCAGCGCGCTCATTTCGCCGCCGGTGAACGCGGCGCTCGCTGCGGACCGACCGGTCGACTTGCCCCAACAGACCGCATTGATGCGTCGCGAAGGTTTGCCGCGCCTCGTGCAAGGACGCTGCGCGCCGATCCACGATCGCTCGAAACGAAGCGTGGGCACGGTGCTGGTATTCCGCGACATGACCGATCGTATGCGACTCGAATCCGAGTTGTCCCGGGCCTCGAAACTCGAGTCGGTCGGAATGCTTGCCGGTGGAATCGCGCACGATTTCAACAACATCCTCGCAACGATTGTGGGCAACCTGTCGCTCGCGTTGATGGAGAAGGAAGTGGCGGCGATTGCCGGAGCCTGGTTGCGCGACGCGGAGAGAGCAGCGCTACGCGCGCGCGATCTCACTCAACAGCTGCTGACGTTCGCGAAGGGAGGCGATCCGGTCCGCGCCGCCGTGTTGTTGCCCGAGGTGGTGAAAGAGGCGGCGCAGTTCGCGCTGCATGGATCGTCGGTCAAGTGCGAGTTCGATATTGCCGCAGACGTCCGACCCGCCGATGCCGACAAGGGTCAAATTGGGCAGGTGGTGCAAAACCTGGTGCTCAACGCGGTGCAGGCGATGCCGAAGGGCGGATTGGTTCGGATCAAACTTCGCCACGATGTCGTTTTCGAAGACAGCGGTCTCCCACTCGCACCGGGCGATTACCTGCATCTCTCAATTTCGGATACCGGTCCGGGCATTCCGCCCGAACACCTGACGCGTGTCTTTGAGCCGTATTTTTCCACCAAGCAACAGGGCAACGGGCTTGGCCTCGCGACCGTTTATTCCGTGCTTCGCAAGCATCGCGGTCATGTCACGGTGGAATCAGTGGTGGGGCAGGGAACGACCTTCCACCTCTGGTTGCCGAGCGCGCGGGTGCAGGTGGATAAGCTGGGCGAGACCCGCTCGCCCTTCCCGAACCTGCAAGGTCGAGTGCTGTTCATGGACGACGAGGAGCACATTCGAAAGATGACCGAGGCGCTGCTGACGCGTCTCGGACTACAGGTTACGGCGGTGTGCGATGGCGATGAGGCCGTGCTGCGTTACAAAGAAGCGCGCGAGACGACCTGTCCGTTCGACTTGGTGATGATGGATCTCACGGTTCCCGGTGGAAAAGGCGGCCGGGATGCGATGCGGGAAATTCTCCAGGTTGATCCATCGGCGCGCGGTATCGTTTCGAGCGGCTACTCGAGCGATCCGGTCATGGCGAATTTCCGCTCCCACGGTTTCCGCGGGATGCTGGCAAAACCTTATCGGATTTCAGAACTGTCCCGAACCTTGCGCGAAGTCCTGGGCGAAGTTCGCAAATAGCCGCGCCATCCCGCCGGAGCCGCTTTTTGACCGAGGCAAAAGGAGAGCGCGAGGCGACCGCCTAGAGTCGCACTTCGCGACCGCTGCGCGCGGAAGCGTAAATGGCATCGAGAATTTTTTGCACGGCCAGCGACTCGGAAGGTTTGATGTAGGCTTCGGCTTTGCCCAGGAGGCAATCGACGAAGTGAACCATGCGATTCACGTTCACGAGAGGCTCTTCCAATTTGACCGTTTCCACGGCGTAGCCCCGACGTTCCTGGCGAAAAATTTGCAAAGGCGGTAAAAGGGCGCCGGCTTCGGTCCCGAACAGTTGCGTCCCATTGAAGTCGGGCACGGCTTGATGGGCCGCCCAGGAAGCCTCGAGCAAAACGGTGCGGCCACTGCGGAGTTTGATCAGCGCCACCGCGAGATCGTCGACGTCGAAAGGTTTTTTCGGATCGATCTCACTCTTGCCCCACGAACCATTGCCGAGGCCGCGCGGGCCGAATTTCGAATAAGTCTGGCCGCTCACCGCGGCAGCATCGAATTCGCCGAGAAGGTAAAGGCACCGGTCCAGCGCGTGAACGCCGATGTCGTAGGTGCAACCGCCGCCCGCGAATTTTTTCTGCGTGAACCACGATCCGATGCGCGGAATCCCGGCGCGGCGACACCAGGCCGTTTTGGCGTGATACACTTCGCCGAGTTCACCTTGTGCCACCAGACGGCGCAGCATTTGCACGCTCGGATGGAAGCGATCGTTTTGCCCCACCATGAAAAGCAGCCCGCGCTTGTTGGCTTCCGCGATCAGGCGCGCGGCGTCGCGCGCATTGGTGGCCACCGGTTTGTCGACCATCACGTGCTTTCCCGCGCGCAGGGCAGCAAGCGCCACGGGTGCGTGCAGGTGGTTCGGCAGGGCGATCGACACGATGTCGATGTCAGGGCGCGCCAGCAGTCGTTTATAATCGGTGACGAGCTCGGCGATTTTAAATTGGGCCGCGGCCTCCTGCCCGCGCTCCGGAGAAACCTCGGCGAGGGCGACCACGCGGGCGGCGGGGTGGCGATTGAAGGAAGCAATGTGGTCGAGGCCAATGGCACCGGCGCCGATGACCGCGACGTTGAAGGAGTTTTTTTTCGCCATACGAGAGGGGTCTTCGCGAAATGCCGGCTGCCATAGCGAAGTCAATGCCTGCTCATTTCGGAGGGGTTGCGCCGCTGGGAAGCGTCAGCATCGTGACGCCATGAAACGCGTTCCGCTGCTGCTGATTTTGGGTGCGATCTTCTGCAGCGTGCCGGCTTTCGCTCTGGCCGAGGCGGCGCTACCCATCAGCAAGCCGGCGGTGAGCGAGCAAATCACGGGGGTCATCGCCGCACAGCTCGCGGCCTTCCGCGCGGGAGAGGTGGAAAAGGCCTACAGCTATGCCGCGGAACCGCTGCGGTTGCAGACACCCGCTCCGGCGTTTGCTCGCATCGTGCAGCAGAGCTATCCGGAAATCTGGCGGAACACGCGCGCGGATTTTGGTCTGGTTCGTGATGACGGGAAACGCGCCACTCTGGTCGTTCGCGTGTTCGCCGAAGGCGCGGACGCGGCTTACGACTACGTCCTGTTCAAGGAGGCGGCGGGCTGGCGAATCGGCGGCGTGTTGCGCCACGAGCCAAGCGCGGCGAAGAGCTTGTGAGGCGGCGGACGTCAGGGGGGTGTCAGCGAGTCTGATCGTCAGCGGGCGAGCTCAGTGTGATCGGCCTTTGCGCGGGAGCAGTTGACGCTCTTCGAGGGGTTAAGCGGCGTCGCGACCCGAGCGTTTTCGTTCCGCGTCGAGCACCGCGTGGCCTTAGGAAAGGCCGCGCACGCCAGCTCAGTGGTTCAATGACCGTCCAGATCGCCCGGCTTCAGCAGGGGAGCGAAAAGCGCTTTGTTGGCGGCTTTCATATACGCTTCCTTGGCCTCGATCGTGCCGTCTTTGATGCGAGCCATCAGGCTCTGGTCCATCGTGACCATGCCTTCCGACGCGCCGCCTTCGATGATCGCACGGATATTCGAAATCTGACCGCTCCGGATCGTGTTGGGCAGCGCTTCGTGCGTGAGAAGAATTTCGTGGACGGCGCAGCGTCCCTTGGGAATCCGTTTGCAGAGGAGTTGTGCCACGACGCCCGCAAGGCAGCTCGAGAGCATGACCCGCACCTGATTTTGCTCTTCGGCGGGAAACGTGTTGATGATGCGGTCGACCGTTTTCGGGGCGTTGTTCGTGTGGAGCGTTCCGAAAACCAGCATGCCCATCGAAGCGCAGCCCAGCGCGAGTTTGATCGTTTCCATTTCGCGCATTTCGCCGAGGAGCACGATGTCGGGGTCGTGGCGCATCGCGCCTTTCAAAGCGGTGGCAAACGATTCCGTGTGTTCACCCACTTCGCGGTGAACGATCACGCTCTTCTTCACCGGATGCACGAACTCGATCGGATCTTCGATCGTGATGATGTGTTTGCAGAAGTTCGAATTGATGTAGTCGATCATCGCCGCGAGCGTCGTCGACTTGCCGCTTCCGGTCGGGCCGGTCACGACGACCAAGCCTTCGTTGAGGTGGCAAAGTTTCTTGAGCGCTTCCGGCAGTTTGAGTTCGTCGAAGGAAAGAATCTTGGCGGGGATCTGGCGGAACACCGCGCCCTGTCCCCAATGGTTGTAGAGGAAATTTCCGCGGAACCGGGCCACGCCGGGAATCTCGTGGGCGAGATCGAGGTCCTTGCGATCGAGGTAGTCGTTCCAGCGCCGCTCCGGCACCAGGTCCTTCAACAGCGTTTCCATGGCCTTCGCCTCGACGGGCGAATCGGAGAGCGGCACGAGCGATCCCGAGATGCGGGCTTTGGGAGGAAGGCCGATGGTGAGGTGCAGGTCGGAGCCGCCTTTATCCAGCATGGAACGAAGCAGTGGGTCGATTGCAGCCATGTTATTTCGAGGCGACTTTGGCACGGAGCCGGTTGAGCTGGTGGCTGCGCCAGAGCCAGCGCGCGATGTCGCCGGAGAACACCAACATCGGCGCAGCGAACACCGTCCAGGCGAGCTGTGGCGGGTAACGGAGGAGTTTGCGCAGGATCAAGGCGACGAAGCAGCAAATGATGACGAAGATCGCGTGGCCGATCAGCGTGCGTTTGGCGCGCCGCTGGGCTTTTTCCAAATTGAGAATGGCGAGATGCATGGGGTCGCCTACGAGATTTTCGCGCGCGTCATGCGGTTGGCGATGTTGCCGAGGGCCGTCTGGGCGGAAATTTTCTTCTGCTGCCATAACTGGAAAATAACATTATCCATCAGACACATTCCATCGCGAACCCCGGTTTCCATCGCATTCCGCAGACCGGTGGATTTCCCCTCGCGAATCAGGTTCTGGATGGCCGTGTTGCTTACCATGATTTCGCACGCGAGCGTGAGGCCGCCTTCGTTCGCCGGCAGCAGGCGCTGGCAGACGATCCCCCGCAAGCTCTCGGCCACACTCCCGCGGATCTGCGTTTGCTGGGCCGGCGGAAAAACATCGAGCAATCGATTGAGGGTCGTCGTGGCATCGCTGGTGTGCATCGTGCCGATGACCAGATGGCCCGTTTCGCTGGCGCTGATCGCCATCTCGATCGTCTCAAGATCTCGCAACTCGCCGATCACAATCACGTCGGGATCTTCACGCAGCGCGCCTTTCAGCGCGGTCGCGAATGACTTCGTGTGCGGTCCCACCTCGCGTTGCGTGACGTTGCAGCCCTTGGCTTCCTGCACGAATTCGATCGGGTCTTCGACCGTGATGATGTGATCGGTTCGAGTCTCGTTTAGATAGCTCACCATCGAGGCAAGCGTGCTGGTTTTTCCCGACCCGACGGGGCCGGTGACGAGAACCAGGCCGTTGTGATACGAAAGAAGTTTTTTGAGCGTCTCGTTGTGGGCGGCGAAACCGAGTTCGGTGAGTGTACGGACCCGGTCGGGAACGATGCGGTACGAACCCGCGACACCGTCTTTGTGAAACATCAAATTGACGCGGTAGCGATCGGTGCTGCTGAGCGCCAGGGCGTAGTCGTAGTCGCGACGTTCGAGAAATAATTTCTTCTGGCTGGGCGAGAGCAGCGCCATGTTCAGCCGCAGGGCGTCCTCTGCGCTCAACGGCTCGGCCCCGATAAACGTGAACACGCGGTTCCGGCGCACGAAAGGTCTCGCGCCGGTCGAAAGGTGAAGGTCACTCGCGCCAATGCGCGAGGTGCTGCGCAGCAGATTCCCCACCGCCGCTTCGAGCTCGGAATCCGTGAGGTTAATCAGAGCGTCGAAAGGAAACTGGTCGGGTGAACTCAAGTCGCCGCTGGGAGCGGGGATTGGTTTTCGTTGCTTCGCAGCGAGCGGCGGCTTGGTGGCGAAGGGCGGCTTGGTCGGAAACGGCGCCCGCGTTTCCGCGAACGGATCCCGGGTGGGAGATCCCTGGCCACCACGGCTGATCGCGACGCCGGCCAGCTTTTCCAGGATCTCGATGTTTTCGACGAGGCCTTCGTCGATCAACTTCTGCGCGAAATCTCCGATTTCCGCTCCGTCGCCCAACGACGTCCGCACGGCGCGACATTGGGCTTTCGTGAGGAGGCCTTCCTCAATCGACAAGCGGGCCAGCCAGCGAATATCGGGCTTCATGCGCGGGGAGCAGAGCGTCTCGCCAGGCACGAATCCGTGAAGCGGATGGGAAGAGGGAAATTCAGTTCAGGGCCGGCCCGTGACTCGGAGCGTGATACCGTCGGGATCGCGCAAGGTGCGGGAGTCGCCCGCCGCCGCGACGGCGAGAGAAACGTCCACCAAGCCGAGCGTGACATCGGAATGCGGCAACCGGGGCTGTCCCCAAGTATTGAGACCGATGTGATGGTGATATCCCTGTGCACTAAGAAACCGCGCGCTGGTGCCATAGCGCTGAGTTAGCGTCACGCCGAGCGCTTCTCTGTAGAATTTTTCGCTCCGTTCTGAATTTGTAACGCGAAAATGAAAATGTCCCCAGTAAGCGCCCTTGAGCAGAGGTCCGGTTTCTCCGGGTGACCCATCCGCCGCGGCGAAGAGACTGCGCAGGTTGAGCGGCTCCGTGATCATGGCGAGCTCTCCGTTCTCGTACGGCCATAAGTCTCGTGGTCGATCGACATAGAACTCGAGGCCGTTTCCATCGGGATCGGAAAAATATGCGGCTTCGCTGACGCCGTGGTCCGAAAACCCGGCAAAGCGAACGCCAGATTTCTCGGCGGCGCGAAGCCAGCGCCCTAAAGCCGCCCGACTGGGCAGAAGCAACGCGGCGTGAAACAAGCCGGCGGCATTCTCCGCCGGCGGCGGCGCAGAACGGTCCTCGGTCAGCACGAGGAGAGGTTCGCTCCCGGGCAACACATCGGGGGCGGCAAGTTTCGCGCGGTCCGCTGCTTTTTCCGTCACGGAGAGTCCGACTTGCTGGGAGTAGAAGTCCACGCTGCGTGTGAGGTCGGCCACCCGGAGGTGGACCGACCGGAGTTGGAGTTGAGAGTTCATGCGGCGGCGAGTTTCCGTGCAGCGCCTTGCGCTTCCGAGAGCGAAGAATCGCGTTGCTCATCGCTGGCGAGGCTGTGCGCGTAGATAAATTCCACTTCGCTAATGCCGATGAACCCCAAAATTCCGCGGAGATAAGGCGACAGGAAATCGTAGCCCGCAGCGGCCGTGCCTGGCCGGTAATCGCCGCCACTCGTCACAATGACTTTGATCCGTTTGCCTTTGGCCAGCCCCACGAATCCCGCCGGCGTCGCGCGGAAGGTGAGTCCAGCCCGGACCACCTGGTCGATCCAGGCTTTCAATGCGGCGGGTAAGTTGAGGTTGAACATCGGCGTGGCGATCAAGACCTCGTCGGCCTCGAGCAGTTCGTTGACGTAGCGGTTGGAGACAGCGATCGCTTCACGGGCCTCCGTGCCCTGGGTTTCCGCGGGGGCGAATGCCCCGACGACCCAAGCCTCGGAGATGAATGGCGGCGGGTCTTGTGCGAGATCCCGAGCGACGACTTTTCCGGACGGATGGGCATCACGCCAGGCGGCGACGTAATGAGCGCTGAGTTTTCGACTGTGGGATCGCTCCGAGCGTGGGCTGGCATCGATGACGAGGAGGGAGGGCGAGTTTTGGTTCATGGGATAGGACGGTTGGCTGTTTAGTATGTAACCGTAATGGTTACAAAAATGGGCAAATTTTTTTTACCGCTTACCGGTGCACACGGCATGGAGCTGACCATGAACCTCGGCGATCGTGGTCCGGGCGAGTTCGGCCTCCATGGCGAGCTGAGCCTTGGCGAAGGCCCCGGCTAGGATGGCGCTGATCCTCGCGCCCACCGGACACTCATCGTTGGGCGCGAAGTGACGCATTCCGTAGTCAGGTGTGGGATCAACGGCGCGATAGATGTCACGCAGCGAGATTTTCTCGGGGGCTTTCGCCAGCGCGAAACCGCCGCTCGCGCCTTTTTGAGCGGTAACGAGGCGGGCTTTTAGCAACGCGCCCAGGAGACGGCGAATCACGACCGGGTTGGTGTCGACGCTCGCGGCGATTTCCGCCGACGGCACCGCCACGTCTCGCCGGTACGTGAGGTAGGCAAGAATGTGAACACTGACTGCGAAGCGCGAATTACCGGCCATGGATTAATGTAACTGTAGATGTTACGTTTAATCCCGGTGTCAATCGCCTTGTTCGCCCGCGCGGGTGATAGAGGGTTGCAAACCCCGCTCTTTCGGCGACGCTGCCCGGTTTACTCCCTGTCATGTTAAAGAAATTCATCGCGAAGTTGCGCGATACCATCTCACCGTCCCGCGCTTCGAAATCTCCCGCTCCCGCGGCCCCCGTCAAAGCCGCCCACCCAAAAGCGCACGCCACTGAACCGCGGCGCGAACAAGAGCCCCGCCGCGATCATGGCCGCGCGCACGATCCCCGGCCGCGTGGCCGTACGGCGGAAAGTGGCCCGGCTAAACCCCATCAGGCGTCTGGCGGAGTTCAGGGCGGTTCCGGTCAGGGAAGTCACGATTCCCGTCCGCGTCGCGATGACCATCGCCAGTCCTCGGGAGGTCGCCCGGGAGGTCGCGGTGACTCCCAAAGCAGCCGGGGTGGTGGCGCTGGACGCGGTTTGCATTCCCGTTCGTCCGGTGGGCGCAGCGGCTCCGCCGCTGGCGAGCGTGAGAGGCCGATGATCGACAAATCGTTCGATCATCCGCGCACGGCGGAGATCAAACCGGCCATCCCCGTGGATATCCCGAAGATGGACACGGCGTTCACCGCTTTGGGTCTGTCGGATGCGTTGGCGTATGGCGTGCAGGAAATGGGGTATGTGACTCCGACGCCGATCCAAACGCAGGCGATCCCGGTCGTCCTTTCCGGTCGGGATTTGATCGGCTCCGCCCAGACCGGCACCGGAAAAACCGCTGCGTTTGCGCTCCCCATCATCCAGCGACTTGGCACTCACGGTAAGTTGCGGGTCTTGATTCTCGAACCGACGCGGGAACTTGCCCTACAGGTCGAGGAAGCGTTCCAGAAATTCGCCAAGTTTACCGACCTGCGCGTCACGATTGTCTATGGCGGCGTCGGTTACGGAAAACAGACCGACGATCTGAAGCGCGGCATGGACATCCTGGCCGCGACGCCGGGCCGGTTGCTCGACCATCTCGAGCAGGGGAACTGTTCTCTCAAGGACATCGACATCCTCGTGCTCGATGAAGTCGATCGCATGCTGGACATGGGGTTTCTGCCCGATGTGAAGCGCATCGTCTCGAAATGCCCCGCCACGCGGCAGACGCTTTTCTTCACCGCCACGCTGCCGCCGGAAATCGAACAACTCGCGGCCTGGGCGCTGCGTGAACCCGCGAAAGTCGAAATTGGCCGCCAGCGTTCTCCCGCGGAGACGGTGGCGCATGCTTTTTATCCCGTCGTCGCGTCGCAGAAATTTGACCTGCTCCAACTGCTGCTTGAGCAGACCGACTTCAAAAGCGTGCTGATCTTTTCACGAACGCGCATGGGCGCCGATCGCATTGCGCATCGGCTGGTCAGCAAAGGTCACACCGTGGGCGTCATGCACTCGGACCGAAGCCAGCGGGAACGCATCGAAGCCCTCGATGGTTTCAAGAGCGGCAAGTTCGAGGTGCTCGTGGCGACGGACATTGCGGCGCGCGGCCTCGACATCGCCGGTGTGTCGCACGTGATCAACTACGATGTGCCGGAGAACGCCGAAGATTATGTGCACCGCATCGGACGAACCGGGCGCGCTCAAAATACGGGTGATGCCTTTACCCTGGTGACTGAGGAAGACGTCCGTGACGCCCGCAGCATCGAGCGCTACATGGGCGTCACCGTGGAGCGGAAGAAGATCGAGGGTTTTCCTTACATCTACTCCGCGCTCTTCGATCAGAAGGCGCTGGCCGACGAAGTCGCTGCCTCGGCGAAGCCCACGAGCCGTCTGCATCGAGGGATGCGACGGTGAGCGGTTGCTCAAACTGAGCGTGTGCCGCCACCACACGCCCAGGCATTGAAGGAAACGGAGTTTTCCGCTCGCTGATGGGTCAGTCGGCCTCGTTAACCAAACGGTAGACGAGTGCGGCGACGGCGGCGCCGGCGAATTCAGAGACGAGGTACACCCCGAACTGACGCGCCGATTCAAGGCCCATCGTAAACACGCCAAGTCCGACGGCAGGATTGAACGCTCCTCCTGAAATTCCTCCGACGGTAATCGCCCCGACGAGCACCGTGGATCCGATCGCGAGACCGTAAAAGGAGTTGCCCATCGTGGCCTTCGTCGTGGCGACGTTGAGGACGACCCACGCGAGCGCGAAGGTGAACAGGAACTCGACGACGAACGATTGCATCGTGGGATGGTTTCCGAGCACCGCGGCATCAACCCGACCCTTGAGAAGGAAGTTCACGAGCAAACCCGCGGCAACCGCGGCGACGAACTGCGCCACCCAATAAGGCAGCACATCCTTTTTGTCACAACGTCCGCGCAAGAACGCCGCGAGAGTGACGGCCGGATTGAAATGCCCGCCGGAGATATGCCCGCCGGCGAAGATCATGACCATGAGCACGGAGCCGATCGCGATCGGCGCGAGCGCGGCGCCCTGGCGCACAGCCAGGCCGACGGTGAAAACGAGAAAGAAAGTTCCGATGAACTCGACGAGGTATTTTTTCATGAGAAGTGAAGCAGGATTGACCGGGATTCCCCGGCGGAAACGGAGGTAACGCCGCCCGACGGAAAGACAAACGCGATTTCACCCCGGGCGCGAACGGCGCGGTCGCGACGCTCGCCTCAGGTTCAGCCGGCCGCCAAGGGCGTGACATTCTCGCGTCGCCGGTTTTTGGAGCTTGATCCATATTCCCGCGAAGGAATACGAATTGGGCATGGAGCTGGTAAAAATCTACGAGTGTCTGTGCGACCTCACGCGACTCCGGGTGCTGAATGTCCTCGCGCAGGGCCCGCTCTGCGTCTGTCACTTTCAGGAGGTACTCCGGGAGCCGCAGGTGAAGATTTCCAAGCATCTGGCCTATCTTCGTACCCGCGGACTCGTTGAGTGCGAGCGGCAGGGCAACTGGATGATTTATGAGCTGCCGGCAAAATTGTCGCCGGAGTTGAAGCGCAATCTCGCCTGCCTCCAGGACTGCGCCCGCGAAACCCCCGCGTTTCAGAAGGATCTCGCGCGGTTGCGGAAACTCGGCCCGGCGGAAGCGGTCGCGGCGATTGCGGACGGCCGGGGTTGCGGCTGCGAACCTCCGGCGAAGACATCCTCCCGATCCACCGCACCGGCGCGAGCCCGCCGTTCCTAATTTTTCCATGAGCCAAAAACCTCCGTTAAAAGTCCTGATCCTCTGCACCGGCAACTCCGCGCGCTCGGTGCTCGGCGAATATCTTCTGCGCGCGAAAGGGAAGGGCCGCTTCGAAGTCTTCAGCGCCGGTTCGCATCCGACGGGCCGGGTGAATCCGCTGGCGGTCCGCACGCTGCGGGAGAAGTACGGCCTGGACGCGAGTGAGGCGCGTTCGAAATCGTGGGACGAGTTCAAGGCCGTGAAATTCGATTTCGTGATCACGGTCTGCGATAACGCGAAGGAGGCGTGCCCGGTCTGGCCGGGCCAGCCGATGATCGCGCACTGGGGTTCGCCCGATCCGGCGGGCGTCGAGGGGACCGAGGAGGAAAAGTTTTATTTCTTCGTCACCGTGGCCTCGCAGATCGCGCGGCGCGTCGACCTCTTCTGCGCGTTTTCCGATGCGCAGTTGCTCGACGCCGTGGCGGTGCGCGACGTCGGCCAGAAATTTAAACTCGAGAACGAAACGGGGATGAAACGATGAATCCCGCCGAAGCTTCTTCCCACGGCGGCGGTGTTTCCCCGGCCGCGGCGGTTCCCGCCATGACGGTGTCGGCGCTGAAATCGGCCCT
>JBDSSU010000012.1:0-4621 GCA_039928635.1 Opitutaceae bacterium
TAGGGATAACCCGCCCTACCTCGGGCCCGAACCAAACGAGGGTCAGACGACCTTTAGCACCGCATACGTCCGCTTCCCTTTTCGAAGCAGGAGGTATTTTCCGAAGAGCAAATCTGCGGTGGTAAGCGCGCGCGCGACCTCGGTGGTGCGGACGTTGTTCACGTAGATCCCGCCGCCTTCGATGTCCTTTCGCGCCTGGCCTTTTGAGGGCGCGAGGCCGGAGTGAACGAGCGCTTCGGTGAGCGAAAAACCGGGGGCTTCGAGCTTCACTTTTTCCAGGTCCTTCGTCGGGATTTCGCCGACGACATCCTGGAAAACTGATTCGCCGATGCCCTCGAGGCCGCCACCGAACATGATCTCGCTCGCGCGAACGGCATCGTCGCAAACCGCTCGGCCGTGGACGAGCGTGGTGACTTCACGGGCGAGAATCTTGTGCGCTTCGCGGGCACCGGGATTCGCCGCGTGCTTGGCTTCGAGCTCCTCGATCGTGGCCCGGGGAAGAAGCGTGAATTTCCGGAGGTAGGCGGAGACCATCACGTCTTCGGTGTTGATGAAAAACTGATAGAAGCGGTAGGGACTGGTTTTCTCCGGATCGAGCCAGACCGCGCCACCCTCGGTTTTTCCAAACTTCGTGCCGTCGGACTTGGTGATGAGCGGGAAGGTCAGGCCCCAGGCTGGCACGCCGAGTTTTTTGCGGATGAGGTCGGTCCCGGCGGTGATGTTGCCCCACTGGTCGCTGCCGCCGATTTGGAGTTCGCAATGGTGCGTGTTGCGCAGGTGATAGAAATCGTGCGCCTGAAGCAGCATGTAGCTGAATTCGGTGTAGCTGATGCCGTTGTCGCCCTCCATGCGGGAGCGGACGCTGTCCTTGGCGACCATCATGTTCACCGAAAAATGTTTTCCGATGTCACGCAGGAAATCGAGGTAGCCGAGGCCGCTCGTCCACGTGGCGTTGTCGACGAGGCGGGCGGGATTTGACGGGGCGTCGAAATCGAGGAGCCGCGAGAGCTGGCGCTTGATGCAGGCGAGATTGTGATCGAGTTGCTCGCGGGAGAGGAGGTTGCGCTCGGCGGACTTGCCGCCTGGATCGCCGATCATCCCTGTGGCGCCGCCCGCGAGGGGGAGGGGATGGTGTCCTGCAAGTTGAAAGCGGCGCAGAGTCAGCTGGCCCATGAGGTGGCCGACATGGAGCGAATCGCCGGTGGGGTCGAAGCCGCAATAGAGCGTGATGGGTCCCTCGGTCAGGCGCTGAGCGAGCGCGTCAAGATCGGTGCAGTCGGCGATGAGGCCGCGCCATTGAAGCTCTTCGAGAAGGGTCATGATCGGCTGCAGAGTTAACGGTCGCGCCGCGGCGTCGCGCAAGAGCGTTTCTAATGCTTCCCGGTGCGAAAGCAGCGACCCCGCTGCTGGCTCGAAAAACGATTTGCCGCGCGGGGGGCGTCACCTCAACGTGCCGCTTCGGTTTCGCCGCGACCGTGTTCCGGCCGAATCTTTCCTCCCTCACCTTCCCTACGCCATGCCCATCGCTGTCGGTTCCAAAGCTCCGGATTTCTTGCTGAAAACGCGGACCGCGGACGGACTCAGGGAAGTGAAGCTGAGCGAGAATTTTGGAAAAACCCAGACGGTGCTGCTCTTCTTCCCCGCGGTTTTCACGAGCGTGTGCACCCAGGAAATGTGCGACATCACGAGCGGACTCGGCGAGTATGCGAATCTCGGGGCGCAGGTTTACGGGATCAGCGTCGACGGACCCGCGGCCCAGGAAGCGTGGGCGAAACAGAACAAGATTGGAGTCACGTTGCTCAGCGATCTGAACAAAACGGTGACCCGGGCCTACGACGTGGTGTATCCCAATCACGCCGGGATGTACGAGACCGCCGCGCGCGCCACGGTGGTGATCGGGCGCGACGGCGTCGTGAAATACGCCGAGCAGACGCCGACCACGAAAGACCTCCCGAACTTCGCCGCGGTGAAAGCGGCGCTTGCGAGTTGATCCCGCGCCGGGAAGCTGAATTTCAAAGCCAAAAAATCCAGAGTCGGAAATCTTACTTCGATGAGTCTCCCGAATCCCTTCAACACCCTCCAGTCGTTCACGGCGAACGGAGCCTCCCATCAATTCTACTCGCTGCCCGCACTCGAGCAGGCGGGTTTCAAGATCTCGCGCCTGCCGGTGTCGATCCGCCTCGTGCTGGAATCGTTGCTGCGAAACTGCGACGGCAAGCGCGTTGCCGAAGTCGCCGTGCGCGAACTCGCGAGCTGGAACGCGCGCGCACCGCGCACGGAGGAAATTCCTTTCGTCGTCGCGCGGATCGTGTTGCAGGACTTCACCGGCGTGCCGTTGCTCGTCGATCTCGCCGCGATGCGCGCGGCGGTGGCGCGCATGGGCAAGAATCCGAAAATCATCGAGCCGCTCGTGCCGGTTGACCTCGTGGTTGACCACTCCGTGCAGGTGGATTTCGCGGGAACCGCCGATGCGCTGGGGAAGAATCTCGAGCTGGAGTTCGCGCGTAATCGCGAGCGCTACCAATTTCTCAAGTGGGGCATGCAGGCGTTCGACACGTTCAAGGTGGTGCCTCCGGGGATCGGCATCGTGCACCAGGTGAATCTCGAATTTTTGGCGAAGGGAATCCTGAGTGACAGCAACGGGATCATCTATCCGGACACCCTTGTTGGCACCGATTCACACACGACGATGATCAACGGCCTCGGGATCGTGGGCTGGGGCGTCGGTGGCATTGAAGCGGAAGCGGGGATGCTCGGGCAGCCGGTTTATTTCCTGACGCCGGACGTGGTCGGCGTGCATCTCACCGGTGCGTTGCGCGAAGGCGTTACGGCCACCGACCTGGCGCTCACGCTCACCCAGATGCTGCGCAAGGCGAAGGTCGTCGGAAAATTCGTGGAATTCTACGGGCCCGGCACGACGGCTTTGCCGGTCGTGGACCGCGCGACGATCGCGAACATGGCGCCTGAATACGGGGCGACGATGGGCTTCTTCCCGATCGACGATGAGTGCATTAATTATATGCGCGCGACCGGCCGGGAGGAAAAGCATCTCGCCGTTTACGAGGCCTACTACAAAGCGCAAAATCTCTGGGGCGTCCCTGCGAAGGGCGCGATTGATTTCTCGAGCGAGCTTGAACTCGATCTCTCAACCGTGGTTTCGAGCGTGGCGGGCCCGAAGCGCCCGCAGGACCGGATCGAGCTGCCGAAATTGAAACAGGAATTCGCGACGGCGTTTTCGCGTCCGGTGGCGGAAAATGGTTTCGGAAAAGTCTTCGCGGAGATGACAAAGACGGTGCACGTCGAAGGTGGCGGTTGGACCAATCCCACGAGCAGCGGTGGCAGCCAGGAGAAGGTTCCGCAGTCCCATCGCGACGTCAAAGACACGAGCGTCACCACGGAGCGCGAGATGGCAAACAACCGCCCCACGCCCGATCCGGTTTCGGTGAAGGTGAAGCGCATCGATGGGGAAGTCGGCCATGGCAGCGTGCTGATTGCGGCGATTACGAGCTGCACGAACACCTCGAATCCAAGCGTGATGCTCGCCGCCGGACTGCTCGCCAAGAAAGCGGTGGAGCGCGGGCTGCGCGTTAATCCCGTGGTGAAATCCTCCCTCGCTCCCGGTTCGCGGGTCGTCACCGATTACCTCGAGAAAACCGGCCTTGCGCCTTACCTTGACCAACTCGGATTTCAAACGGTCGGCTATGGCTGCACGACGTGTATCGGAAATTCCGGGCCCCTTCATCCGGCGATCGAAGAAGCGGTGGTGAAGAACGATCTGGTCGCGGCCTCGGTGCTCTCGGGCAATCGAAATTTCGAAGCGCGCGTGCACCAGAATATCAAGGCGAACTTCCTGATGTCCCCGCCGCTCGTCGTGGCGTTCGCGCTGGCGGGCCGGGTGGATATCGACCTTTCCAAGGAGCCTCTGGGCCACGATACCAACGGCGCCGACGTTTACCTGAAGGATATCTGGCCAACGCTTCAGGAGGTGCGCGATCAGATGCAGGCGGCACTGAAACCGGAAGTTTTCCGCCGCCTCTACGCGGACTTTGCCGCGCAGAATCCGAAATGGAACGAAATCCCATCCTCCACCGGCGACGTCTACGCGTTCGATCTCAAGTCGACCTACATCCAGGAGCCGCCGTTCTTCGCGAATTTCTCGATGACGCCGGGGACCATCTCCGAGATCAGCGGAGCGCGCGCCCTGGGTATTTTCGGCGACTCAGTGACCACCGACCACATCTCACCCGCTGGCGCGATCAAGAAGAGTTCGCCCGCGGGGAAGTTCCTGGTCGAGAACGGGGTCCCGTTTGAGGAGTTCAATTCCTACGGTTCACGGCGAGGCAACGATCGCGTGATGGTGCGGGGGACGTTCGCCAACGTGCGCATTAAGAATCTGATGCTGGGCGGCGAAGAGGGGGGAAACACCGTCTATCAGCCTACGGGAGAAAAGATCTCCATCTATGAAGCGGCCGCGAAGCACATCGCCGCCAAGACACCGCTCATTGTGATCGCGGGGCAAGAGTACGGCACCGGCTCTTCGCGCGATTGGGCGGCCAAAGGGACGAACCTGCTCGGAGTCAGGGTCGTGGTGGCGCAGAGTTTCGAGCGCATCCATCGCAGC
>JBDSSU010000013.1:0-4366 GCA_039928635.1 Opitutaceae bacterium
AGGTCAGCGCCTACGACGACGATGCGCGCGCCGTTCTCGCGCATTTGAAAACCGATGAACATTGCACGGGGCGCGTTGGAGTATTGGGCATCTGCATCGGCGGACATCTGGCCTTCCGCGCCGCGATGAACCCGGAGATTTTGGCCGCGACCTGTTTCTACGCGACCGACATCCACAAAGGCGGCCTGGGAAAAGGCATGGCGGACAACACGCTCGCTCGCATCCCCGAGATCAAAGGTGAACTCCTTATGATCTGGGGCCGCCAGGATCCGCACGTGCCGCTGGAAGGCCGCGTCAAGGTCCACGCCGCGCTCGCGGCGGCGGGCACGAATTTCACGTGGCACGAATTCAACGGCGCCCACGCCTTCCTGCGCGATGAAGGTTATCGCTACGATCCGGAGCTCGCCCTGCAAAGCTACGCACTGGCGCTAAATCTGTTCCGCCGAAAACTCGGCGAGGGCGACGTCCGCGTCGCCGCCGGCGCGGCCAGCGGCCCGACGGAAACGAAGCATTGAGACTTCTTCACGGCGGCTGGCGCAGACACTGAACAAATCAGTAATCGCTTCGAACGCCTGAGGCCCGGCGTACGAACTTCGAGGTGGGGAACGTTCTTCGTTACCTTCGGTAAATCTTCCGCGGGTTGGACCCATTTTTTCAGACCCGCTGGCAAAACCACACGATCCCCGCGACCGCGATCACGAGTGAAAAGGCCGGTTGCAACCGCGCCGCTTGAGTGAAACGCGCGCGAACGAAATGCAACAGCGGGATCAACAACGCCGCCACGGCGAGCTGGCCAAGTTCAACGCCGAGGTTGAAGCCCACCAAAGGCGGGACGATCGCAAAGCCGGTCACTCCGGGCAGACGCTCAGCCAGCGCGGTGGCAAATCCCAGTCCGTGAACCAGGCCAAAACCGAACACCAACGCCATGCGATGACGCGGGGGGCGTCGCAAAAAGAGATTCTCCACGCCGATGTAAACGATCGAAGCGGCGATCAAAGGCTCCACCAGTTTCGGCGACAAAGAAACGAGGCCGGTGGCCGCAGCGGCCAGCGTCAGCGAATGCGCGACGGTAAACGCCGTCACCACGCCAATCACTTCCTTTGCCTTCACCGCGACCAGCAGCAGCGCGAACAGAAAACAGAGGTGATCGAACCCGGTGAGAATGTGCTCCAGGCCCAATCCAAGAAAACTCATCCAGCTCGACCGGGGTGGCTCCGACGCAACAACGCTGGGTGAGGATGACACAGGAACTGAAGTCACCGCGGTGAGTGCGAAGGTGGCATGGCGCGAATCGAGCAGCGCCGCGGCGTCGGTGGCTTCATCGAGCGTCAGGACCATCCGATGCCCAAAAGCCATTTTGCCCAGAATCGGAAATTCGATCCGCAGCGGCCCGGCCGCGACCCGCGGCCACTCGAGCGAAACAATCACCTCGTTCGCACTGGCTGCTCCGGGTGAAACCACGGGGATCGCGGCGGACTGCCGCGTGTTGTCGGAATAGACATCGACAAATCGATCGCCGGCACGGCTGAGTTCGCCGCCGAGCGACTCCAGTTCGCCCGCGGCGGGGCGCTCGCTGGCGGCAGTCTTCTCCGTCAGCGGCGAAAGATCGCTCCACGCGAAGGTCAACCGTACCTCGAGCCGGGAATCGGTTCGGACAACGTGAGCGGAACTCAGGCCCGGATCGTGAGCGAAGAGCCGCACCCCGCAGAGCGCCGCTGACATCAGCCCTAGAATTAAGAGACGGCGGAACATGGAAATTGTGGATAAAAGTGTCGGGTGTCTCCGGAGATGTGACGTCCTGCTTTCATTTCCGAGCACAGCTGGAAGTTCACTTACCCGGGCCTTTCAACTTCCGCGATGCTTGGCTGAATCCTACGGAAAGAGGGAAGGGAAAAGCGGGACCTCTTGGTCGGAGGCCCCGCGAAGATGAGCTGCGGATAACTCAGTGCTTGTGGTTGCGACCGTTGAACGGCGTGCCGGCGTACGGAAACACCTTGTTATACACTGCGTCGTTCTTGCTCACGCTATCGATCCCGTCGGTGATCGTGGTGAGCGAGAAGGTCGCGGGCCGCAGATCGTTGACGAGAGCGGTTACGGCGATGTCGACCACATCGTCACCAAAGCGGCGGCCATTGGGCCAGCCGCCGGGGACGGTGCCGCCACCGAATCCCGCCTGGATCTGGCTGGTGAGCGTATCACCCCCGAAGATTCCCAAGCGGCTGAAGCCGGCGTCGTCGGGCGTGGTGGGATGGGCTAGTCCGCCGCCGGCGAGGCGTGCGGGGGCGGTCGAGAGATCGACCTTGATCAGATCGGGAATGAAAATCCCCACGAGGTCGGAGCGTTCAGTGGTGGGAAATCCGCCCGCGTTACCGAAGATCAGCTGGTTGATGAGTGCGCCCAGCTCGGGCGTGGAAGCGTATTTCGCGAAGAGCTTCGCGTCTTCCGTGGGGGAGGTGCGGTTGTAGAGATCCTTGTCGACGATGGCGACGAGCGCTTCGCAGAACAGCGGATTACCCTGCCGGCCGACCTGCACGAAATCCTGACGCTTGCTGTCCTTCTGCTCCTTACCGTGCGGCAGAACATTGACGCGGGTGCGGCTGGTCGTGGCGTAGACACCAGCGACCTGTTGGTCACCACCCAGCTCGGAGAGCGGAATCTCCAGAACGATCGTGTGCACGTTGAAGCCCGATTGACTGTCGTTCGGAGTGTTTTTGATCGCAGGATTCGTGCTCAGCACGCGGAGCTGCAGCAGATCGAAAATCGAATTGATATCGCCGTAGAAGCCATCTTCGCGCTGACCGGCAAACACCCGGTGCCCGCCGTCAAGTGAGTAGACGGATTGCGCCGTGTAGCGGTCGAGATTTGCGGCGGTTGCCACACCATCGCGGGCTAAGTTGTCACCATTGTCGCCCACGTTGTAGTAAGGAGTCGCAACACCCTGGTTATTCGGCGGCACGATGCCTGCGCCGAGCGTGGTGGCCTTGTTTTTCTTACCGTTGATCAGCTTAACCGTGTAGCTTTGCGTCAGGTTCTGGCCGGCGTCGCCGACGTTCTCAATGATCCCCAAGTACGATTGGAGAATCGTCTGCTTCGATTTATAGGCCGTATCGAAATCGAACTGATACGTGTAAGTCGCGCGGCCTGCCGCCACGTCCGAGCCGGTGGCAACGTGGATTTCGTACCGCACATTGTCGTCGAAATTATACTTGTTCGGCCCGACACCGGGTTCTTCGTGAGGGTAGACCGCGAGTGCCGTGGTGAGATATTTCACCCCGTCGCGTTCGCTGACAAAGGCGTACACGTCGGTGGTGTTGGCGGCAGGATCGAGCGTGATCATGGGCGCGTCCATGTGACTGGAAGCGTGGGTTTGAAGCGGCAGGGCGGCGATGAGCGCGAGCGAAGTGATTCGCGCGAGCATGCCCGGAACAGGTCGGGGCAGGGATATGGATTTCATGATGTCTTCTGATGGGTTGTTTCTTTTTTGTCGCTCGTCGGGCCGGAGCCCGCGGAAAGCAACGAGAGTGAGTTTTCGAGCAGCCGTTGCTCGGAAGGGAGGAGGAGATGAATCAGGCGTTCGGCGCGGTGCAGGAGATCGCCGGCGTCTGGCTGATGGGCCAGGGCCGCGGCGCGACCCACGTGGAGCAGGAGACGCGCATCCGCCGTTCCTTCGCGCTGGGCCTCGCGCAGGTGGATCAGCGCCTCATCGACGCGCCCGGCATTCACGAGCGTCAGGGCGTTGACCCCGCGGGTCATCACATCGGCACGGTTCTTCAATTCGGCAGCGGCCAGGCGCAACGCGAGTTCCGGGTCCCGGCCGCGGGTCGCCAGAAACATCGCGACCGTTCGCGGGTCTTCCGCCAGGCCTTCGCGCACCAGCCGATCCTCAACCTCAACCGCGAGGGCTTCGCGACCGGCGGCGCGCAACGCCTCTGCATAAGCCCAGCGCGATTCGGGAAGCGGAAGAATTTCCGCGGCTCGAGCGAGCAGGATGACCGACTCCGCCCCCTTCCCACCCGCGAGCAGCAGCCGGCCCTGCAGCAGCAAAGCGGGTTGAAAGTCGGGAGCTACTTCCAGCGCGCGGGTGGCCAGCGCAGCGGCGGCTTTCGCGTCGCCCTCTTGCCAGACCAGCTGCGCCAGACGCGCCAGACTCCACGCCAGCGCCCCCGGATCCGCCGCGCCGCCGGAACGCACCGCGAGCGTCTGGAGTTCGATGGCGCCCGCGAGGTCGCCCTTGATCCAACGAATGTTCGCCGCTCGTGCATAAGAATCGAGACTCGGTTTGAGATTCACCATCTGCTGGTAAGCATCGGCCGCTTCAGCGATCCGGCCTTCGTCGTAAAGTGCATCGCCCAAAAGCGCGTAGTCC
>JBDSSU010000014.1:0-3699 GCA_039928635.1 Opitutaceae bacterium
CTGTGATGCGGAAATTAAAACGGGCCCGCGTGGGTAAGGTGCGGGGGATGGACGATGCGGCGTTTCGGAAGCTCGGAAGCACGCCAGAGGCGCGGGGCGAGGCGATTAACCGGATGTTCGATCAGAAGCGGGAGGTTCTCAGCTTCTCTGGCCGGTACGAATTTGCAGGAACCAATGCGGAGAAAGTGGCCGGGACCGGCTACGTCCAGTTCAGAATCAGCCGGTCGCTTCTGGCGATGGAGGCGAAGGAACGTGAGTTTCTCCGTTCGACTTTTTTTCTGCGAAACGCGGGTCTTTTGAACGACGACCAGTGGGATTTCTATCAGTTCGCGTTCATGAACGGCGACGGCAAGGCGTCGATCGACGAATGCGAATTTCGCTCTCCGGATTCAGCGGGAATCAAGGACGCTCCAGCAGCCGTGCGATTCTATCAAACGGCGATCGGCTGCTCAGTGGACAGTGCGGTGAATGCGTTGCTCGGCGTGATTCGGAAGGCGGAGCAGGACCCCGCCGGTCCCGCGGTGGTGCAGGAGTTGAAGACCCGCTTAAGCGGTGGCAGCTCTTGGTTCGAAGGCGGCGCGGCCGGCGCGGCGACGGCTGCGGCTGAAGCCGCGAAAGCCGCCGCGGCCCGCGAGGCGCCCGCCCGCCAGGCGATCGCCGATGCCCAAGCCGCTGCGATTCCGCGAACGGCGAGACGTCAGCACTACGCCAGTGGACTCCGTTCACTGGATGGAGCGCCTGCCGGCCTGCCCTCCACCGAGCACTCGAGTCAGCTGCCACCCGCCCCGGCCCTTCACCTCAAGCTTCGACGCCCAGCTTCTCGAGCAGGCGCTGCAAATCCTCATTACCGCGATACTCGATGACAATGCGGCCCTTCTTGGCGCTGTGCAGCACGGCGACCCGCGACCCAAGATGCGACGACAGCTTTTTCTCGATCCCTGAAACCGTGGACGCATCCTTCTGCGAAATACCACGCGAGGTCTTCAACGTCGGTGCGGCTCCACCGGAAGATTTCCCGGCCTGCACGAGCTTTTCCGTCGCCCGCACGCTCAGGCCCTCCTCGATCACCCGCCGCGCCAGCACCGCGCGCTGCGGCGTGTCCGTGACGCCGAGCAACACCTTCGCATGGCCGACACTGAGAAGGCCTTTCGCCAGATAGCCCTGCGTTTCGTTTTCGAGGGACAGCAATCGGAGCGAATTTGCCACACTCGCCCTGCCCTTCCCCACACGATCGGCGGCGGACTCCTGAGTCAGGTCGAAATCCCGGATCAGACTTGCGAACCCGTGCGCTTCTTCGATCGGGTTCAGGCCTTCCCGCTGGAGATTCTCGATCAATCCGAGCGCCGCGGAAGAGGCATTGCTCGCTTCCACGAGGCGCGCCGGAATGGTTTTGATCTTGAGCTGTTGGAAGGCGCGCCACCGGCGTTCGCCCGCGATGAGCTCGAATTTCTCGCCAGCTTTGCGCACGACGATGGGCTGCAACAGCCCTTCCGAACGAATGCTCTCGGCCAGCTCGTTCAACTGCTCGGCCGGAATTTCCCGCCTCGCCTGATACGGACTCGGCTGTACCAAATGCACCGCTACTTCCAGATAACCCGGCGCGCCATTTGGAGCGGAACTAGCAGCGGCGCCAGCGGTGCTCGAAGGTGCCGACGGCACCGGTTCGACGGGAGCAGTGGGCGGTTTACCGGCGGCGATGAGACCGCCAAGGCCGCGGCCTAGACGGGATTTTGAGACGACAGCCATGGGAGGTTATTTTCCTCCCGGAATGAAAAGCGTCTGCCCAACCACGATGCGAGCAGGATCGGAAATTTTATTGGCGTTGACGATATCCGGCTGCTTCGCGCCGGTTTTTTTCGCGATCGACGCGAGTGTATCACCTTTTTGCACCGTGTAACTGACGCCTTCCTTGGAATAATCTTCGGCAAATGTCGCCTGCACCGCAGGCCTGGTCGCCATTCCTTTGGCCAGCGAGTCGATCGCCACGTTCGTCTGCTTCCCGAGCTTTTCCATCTGCGTACCGACTTGTTGCAGCGTCTCGCTTTTCGAAGACGACACCGAACTCCGAATCGTCGCATTGAGATCGGCGATCGCATTGTTGAGCTGGCTCAACGTCACATACGTTTGATTCAAGCCTTGGGTCGACTGCCGGAGCGAAGCGTTTTCCCGCTCGAGTTGCTCGATTTTCAACGAGAGCTCTCCCACCCGCTGCGCGAGGCCGCGCACGTCCTCGCGCAGGTTGGCGAGTTCGACCTGCCCCAACAAGCCAGGCGCCGTGCAAAGGGCAGCGAACAGCCCGGCGACGAAAAAACGAGGGAACATGCGGCGACTTTGTAAGATCGTTTTGGGAAAACAAGCGGCATGTGCCGCTTTGAGAGGATCGCTCGCTTGACGGTGAGCGGCTCCTCCTCGAACAACAACGTCCGCCGCCCTCCTCCCACCATGCCCTTTTTTGCGTCGCGAATCCTTCTACTCCTCCTCGCCCCATCAATCCTGAACGCAAGCGCAGTACCCAGCCTGATCGCGGATGAAGCGGTTGCCGCGGTGATGAAGCTGCGGTCCCGACCGCAATACACGTGGGATATTTCCACGATCAAGCCCGGCGATCCGAGCTTGCCGCCCCAGCCGCTCACCATGCGTGGCGCGATGACCAGCAGCGGGGAAATGTGGATCGAACAAATCTGGCCCGATGGACTGCTTCTGGAAACGGTCTCCCGACGCGATGGGACCAGCGTTGTGCGCACTCCCGAGGGTTGGTTTTCCAAAACCGAGCTGGACCAACTTTCCCGCGAGCCACGAAGGGGCCAATTTAAGTGGCTGTGGCTCGCGACGGAAGCCTTCGAGCCCATGACTCCCGAGGAACAGCTCACGCGCATGCTCAACGAAAGCACGTCATGGGTGCGAAGAAGCGACATCATCGACGTCACGCTCTCGGAGCGCGGTGCATCCTACTGGCTCGGCTCCGGGCGGATGGTGCCCAACGCCACCGGTAAAGTTGAGCTGCGTCTCAGCAATGGGCTCATCCGCGAATGCCGGCTCATCGTCGACGGGGAAACACTGCCCAGCTCCGCCGGCGCCAAGTCGTCCAGCATCTCGTTCGAGCGCGTGCTGACGTTCGACTATTCCGCGAGTGCTCCCGTGATTGCCGAAGAAGCGAAACGAAAACTCGATGAAGCGGTGCGGCGCTAAAAGCTTTTCCACCCTCACCTCACAGCCGCGCTAGTCTACGCTTTCAACAACGGCCGCAGCGGCTGCGATGGGAGCCGGGTCCCTTTTGCCACCGGAAATCCGCGCAAAAATTCTGCAGCGGAAAGCATCCGTCCTCCCGGGCGTTGCAACCGACGCAGCCGGAGCAGCCCCTCTCCCGTGGCAACCAGCAATCCGTCTTGATCAGCGCCCAGTACCTCCCCGATTTCTAACAGAATTTTTTCCGCGGAAAAAATTGCATCGGCCAAACCCAGCTTCACCGGCTGACCGCCCATTTCCACGGTGCACGCCGGCCACGGAAACAAGCCGTTGATCCGTGCAGCCAGCGCTGCGGCCGGAACGGAAAAATCGGTTGCGCCATCCTCCTTCGTGAGCTTGCGGCAGAAGGTCGCGGCCGAATCGTCCTGCTCAACAAAGCGCAACGTCCCCTCCCGCAGTCGCGGCAAAGCCCGCGCGACCAGCGGCACGCAAGCGGCCGCGAGCTTCGCTTCG
>JBDSSU010000015.1:0-14311 GCA_039928635.1 Opitutaceae bacterium
TAACTTCCTGGAAATCGACGTGGACATATTTGTCCGTGATGGGGTCGCGCTGAACCTCCTGGAGAAACGAGAGGGATTTGTCGGCTTTGTCCTTGTGGGCGAGCTCGATCAAAACGGCGCGGCCAGCAACGGTCTTCAGAAGGCGGATGAACTCCGGGCCTTCGATCGAAAGCGACTCCGGGCTCGTGTGCTTCCCGTAAAGAATGGCGGGAACACGGTTAACTTTGCGAAGGCGGCGCGAGGCACTGCGGCCGGTCTGGGCACGCGCTTCAACGTTAAGGATGAACTGTTGTTTCATGAGTTTCGTTCCCCCTGTCGCCCCGGAATTGAGGGCAGGCGTAATGGAAAAGAGGTCGAGGTGATACGGTCGCCCCCGGCAAATGCAAACAAAACTTTGCCGTCAGACCACCGACGTCCCCTGCCGCCGACCCGCGTGATGTTTTGATGTGGGGCGGGTGCCCTCACCCGCCGCGGGGTGAGGCACCCCGCCTACATCCAAGACAGCACTCGCGTGGATCTTCTCCGCCACCGTTGTTGTTGAAAACATTCTAAGCCCGCGCCGCGTGGGCCTTCGCCACTTCCACATATTTCTCCGCCCAGCCGCGCAGCGCCCGCTGTTCGTCCTCACTCAAGCTGCGGACGATCCGGGCGGGCGAACCGTAAACCAGTGAACCCGGCGGACACTCAAAGTTCTGCGGCACGAGTGAGTTTGCCCCGACAATGCTCCGGGCCCCGATTTTGGCATGGTCGAGCACCGTCGCACCCATCCCGATGAGACACTCATCGCCAATCGCACACGCGTGAATAATCGCCGCATGGCCGATCGTGCACCACGCGCCGACGTAGGCTCCGGCATCGTCCGCCAGATGAACCACCGCGTTGTCCTGGATGTTCGTGCCTTCGCCGATGCGGATAACGTTGATATCGCCCCGCAGCACAGCGCCGTAAAACACGCTGCTCTGTGTGCCCAGCACCACGTCCCCGACAACCGTCGCGTTCGCCGCCACAAACAAAGCGCGTCCCGTGTCCGGCTTTTTTCCGAGATGCAGCGTGAGTCTTTCCAGAACCGTCATGGCGGGAGAGCGAAATTATTTCTCTTTCGAATAAGGCACTCCGATCGCTTTTGGAGCGACCGCTTTTCCCACAAAGCCAGCGAGCAACAACACCGTCAACGAGTACGGTAGCGCGAGGACGAATTGCACCGGGATCACGCCGACCAGCGGCAGCGCCACCCCCTGCAGCCGCGTCGCCACCGCATCCGTAAACGCGAACAATAAACACGCCGCCAGCGTCGGCCACGGTTTCCATTTCCCAAAAATGAGCGCAGCCAGCGCGAGATACCCTTTGCCCGCCGTCATATCGCGCACGAAGCCCGAACTCGCCGCCGTCGACAGATACGTGCCCGCGACTCCGCAGAGGACGCCGGAGATCGCCACTGCCTGATAGCGGAGCCGGTTGACGGAGATGCCCGCCGTATCGACCGCCAGCGGGTTTTCCCCGACCGCCCGCAAACGCAGCCCGAAACGCGTCCGATAAAACACCCACGCACTGATCGGCACCAGTGCAGCGGCGAAGTACACGAGCAGATTATGTCCGCTCAAAAGTTCGGAATAAATCAGTCCGGGAAACGGCACTTCGCGCGCGGCATGCGACCAGGGCCACGTCAGCCCCGTGAAACGCTCCCCTGCCCCGTCGAGCTGCGGCGTCTGCCCGCCAAGATTAAACCACGCCAGACCCAGCGTCGGACCCAGACCCGCGACCATGATCGTGACCGCCATACCCGCGACCACCTGATTTCCGCGATGCGTGATGCACGCGAACCCGATCAGCAACGCGAGCAACACCGCCGTCACGATCCCCGCCCCCAGTCCCAGCCACGCCGAGCCGCTGATGGCGGAAACTGACGCTGCCGCGAACGCCGCTCCGAGCATTTTTCCCTCGAGCCCGAGATCGATGATTCCCGAGCGCTCCGAGAACATGCCTGCGATCGCAGCCAGCAAGAGCGGCGTCGCCACGCGAATCGTCGCCGCGAGCAACAATACGATGACCGTGTAGGTTTCCATCAAGCCATCTCTCCTTTTCCAGGCTGCTCCAAAACCCAGGATGGGTCTCGCGAAGTCCGCGAAGGAATCGAAGTAAATACCCTCGTCCGCTTCCTGCTGACTTCCTTCGCCGCCTTTGCGGACTTCGCGAGACAAAATCTGGAAATCATTTTGCACTCCTCCGCGCGAACAGCGCCGCCAGCGGTGCTTTGAAAACATTCTCCATCGCGCCACAGAGCAGAATCACGATGCCCTGAATCACGACAACCATGTCCCGGTTGATCTTCGGCAGATCGAACGACAGCTGGGAACCGCCTTGGTAAAGCGCACCAAAAAGCACCGCGGCCACGATGATTCCGGCCGGATGATTCCGTCCCATCAGCGCCACGGCGATGCCCACGAACCCGGCCCCGCCCGGAAAATCGAGCAGGATGCGATGCTGCGAACCCATCAGCTCGTTCAACGCCAGCCCGCCGGCCAGCGCCCCCGACAGCAACATCGCGCCGATGGTAATCCGGCCGGGCGCAATCCCGGCATAAACCGCCGCCGCCGCACTCTCGCCCGCCACGCGCACGGCATATCCCCAACGCGTCCGCCAGATAAAGACCCACACGAAGAGCGCCGCCAGCAGCGCGAGGACGAACGCAAAGTTGAACGGCGTGGCGGTAAACGTGATTCCGATTTTCGCCAGAAGATCGTGCATCGCCGGCATGGACGCGTTCGCCGCAAACTCGCGTGACTCCGGTGATTGCTGTCCCGGCTTGATGAGCACGTTCACCATCAGGTAAGTCATCAGCGCCGCCGCGATGAAGTTGAACATGATCGTGGTGATCACGATGTGGCTCCCCCGCCGCGCCTGCAGCCAGGCGGGGATAAACGCCCACGCCGCGCCGAAAATCGCCCCCGCTGCCACGGCGAGCGGTAACACGACCCAAAACGGCGAAGCGCCCAGCCCGAGGCAGACGAGCCCGACCCCCAATCCTCCGATGTACGCCTGTCCCTCCGCGCCGATATTAAAAAGTCCGGCGTGATAGGCGACGGCCACCGCGAGTCCGGTGAAAATAAAATTCGTCGCGTAATAGAACGTGTAGCCGATCGCGTCCTGCGATCCGAACGCTCCCGCCGTCATCAATTTCAACGCCGCCCACGGACTCTCGCCCAGCACTTTCACGATCAACCCGGAAAGCAGCAGCGCCACGATCAGGTTGATCGCCGGGAGCAAACCGAGTTCGGCCCAGCGCGGAAGTTTGGCCGTGGCGCTCATGACGATTCCGGATTTCGCATCGCCAAAGTAGCACGGGCATCTTGCCCGTGTTTCTTCCGGCTCACCGGCAAGATGTCCGTGCCACTCCGCGAGCCGCCGCGGTCTGCTTCGCGCCCTTCACAATGACCACGCTCCTTTGCGCTCATGCGTTTCCCTCCCCTTTCACCCCGGCCATCATGAGCCCGATCTTTTCTTCCGTCGCCTCCGCACGCGCGAGTTCGCCGATGATCTCCCCGCCGTTGATCACCAGAATGCGGTCAGCCAGCGCGAGGATTTCCTCCAGCTCCACTGAAACGATCAACAACGCCTTCCCCGCATCCCGGAGCGCCACGAGTTTTTTGTGAATGAACTCGATCGCACCGATATCCACGCCTCGCGTCGGCTGACCGACCAATAACACCCGCGGTTCGCAATCGATCTCGCGCGCGAGCACGAGCTTTTGTTGGTTGCCCCCGGAAAAGGCCGAGATGCGGAGCCGCGGATTGGACGGCCGCACATCGTAATCCGTCATCTTCTTTTCGCAGTTCGCGAGGATCGCCGGCTGATTCAGCAACGCTCCGCGATTGTAGCCCGCCGAGTCATGATAACCGAGGATCGCGTTCGCCTGTGCCGAGAAACTGGCGACAACTCCCATCCGCAACCGATCCTCCGGCACGTGCGCGAGACCCAGCCGGCGCCGCCCGCGCGGATCGAGCTTCTCGCGCACGACGTCCCGCCCCCTGAGGCGAATTTCGCCCCGGCTTGGATCACGAATCCCCGCCAGCGCCTCGAGCAATTCCGACTGCCCGTTCCCCGCCACGCCCGCGATGCCCACAATCTCACCCGCGCGCACCTCGAAGCTCACCGCCTTCACGCGAGCCACACCTCGATGATCGCGCACCTCGAGATCGCGCACCGTCAGCAACGGTTCGCCCGGTCGCGGAGGGCCTTTCTCGACCTGCAACAACACGGCGCGGCCAACCATCTTTTCAGCAAGCCCGCGGGGGGAAGTTTCGCGGGTCAGCACTTCGGCCACCACCGCGCCCTGCCGCATCACGGTGACGCGATCGGTCACCGCCATGATTTCACGAAGCTTGTGCGTGACGAGGATGACGGACTTCCCCTGCTCACGCAGCCGGCCGAGCATGCGAAAAAATTGATCCGCCTCCTGCGGCGTGAGCACCGCCGTCGGTTCGTCGAGAATCAGAATCTCCGCGCGGCGGTAGAGCGCCTTCAGAATTTCCACGCGTTGCTGCAATCCCACGGGCAGTTCGGACACCACGACATCGAGCGGCACTTCAAGCCCGTAATCCCGCGCCAGTTTCTCCAGCTCCCCGCGTGCTTTTGCCATTCCCCCCGCCAGCAGCCACGAATCCTCCACGCCGAGCACGACGTTCTCCAGCACCGTGAAATTTTCCACGAGCATGAAGTGCTGGTGCACCATGCCGATCCCGGCCGCGATCGCCTGCTGCGGCGAATTGATGTCCACCCGACGGCCATGCACGAGAATTTCACCCGCGTCCGCCGGATGAAAACCGTAGACGATGTTCATCAGCGTCGATTTTCCCGCGCCGTTCTCCCCGATCAGCCCGTGGATGCTTCCCCGGGCCACCGAAAACGAAATCGCCCGGTTGGCGTGCACCGCCCCAAAGCGTTTGTCGACGCCCCGCAACTCGAGCGCGGGTGAAACCGGAGACGAATTCAGTTTCTCAACCACGGATGGACACGAATGAACACGGATTCAAGCGGATCGCGTCTGAGTAGCACGGGCATCTTGCCCGTGTTCCGAAACCACGGGCAGGATGCCCGTGCTACACCAATCGCATTCCTTAGCAGCGCGGAGAAGGTCGCGCGATGCTGGCAAAGGAAACGAAGCAC
Source organism: Opitutaceae bacterium (assembly GCA_039928635.1). Taxonomy (GTDB): domain Bacteria; phylum Verrucomicrobiota; class Verrucomicrobiia; order Opitutales; family Opitutaceae; genus DATAKE01. The sequence goes on from JBDSSU010000015.1 coordinate 5,164, forward strand.
GGCCTTCGACTCCTTCGTTTCCTTCGCAAGAAAAACTCCGTGGACTGGTCGGTTCATTACCGGCCGATCCGAAAGGGGAACGGACTGACTGCGATCCGTGTTCATCCGTGTCCATCTGTGTCCATCCGTGGTTGGATTTACTGCGCCTTGTATTCTGAAACTTTCAATTTCCCACTGATGATGTCGGCCTTCGCCTGCTTCAAACGCGTCTCCATCTCAGGGGTGATCATTTTCCGATTATGCTCATCGAGCGAATAATCGACGCCGTCTTCCGCCAGCCCCAACACCAGTTGACCCGCCTTCCACGAGCCGTTCTTCGCATCATTGAAGGCTTTGAAGACGGCGACATCGACGCGCTTCATCGCTGACGTGAGCACACTGCCGGGGTGGAGGTAATTTTGATTGCTGTCGCAACCGATGCTGAGTTTTCCGGCATCTTTCGCCGCTTGCATGACTCCGATCCCGGTCGCGCCGGCCGCGTGGAAAATCACATCGGCACCGCGCCCAAACTGACTGCGGGCCAGCTCGGCGCCTTTCGTCGGATCGCTCCAAGCCGCGGGCGTCGTGCCGGTCATATTCTGGAATATCTCGATTTGTGGATTCACCGACTTCGCTCCCTCCGTGTAGCCGACCACGAATTTCCGGATCAGCGGAATATCCATCCCGCCCACGAAGCCGATCTTGCCGGTCTTCGATGCCAGCGCGGCGGCCATTCCACACAGGAAGGAAGACTCCTGTTCGCGGAAGTTGACCGACTGCACATTGGGCAGGTCGACCACCGCATCGATGATCGTGAACTTCACCTTGGGAAATTGCTTCGCGACCTTCTCCACCGCCGAAGCCTGCGTGAAGCCGACCGCCACGATGATGGTCGCTCCGCGGCGGGCGAGCTGCGTCATCGTTTGCTCGCGCTGCGCCGCGTTCGTGATCTCGGATTCCCGAAACGCCACGCCCGTCTCCTTCTTGAAACGCTCGGCTCCTTCGCTGGCAGATTGATTGAATGACCGGTCGAATTTGCCGCCGAAGTCATAGACGATCGCCGGCATAAACTCCTGGGCTGGCGCGAGCGCTCCCGAAATCAGCAGAAGACACCCGAGGACAACACGACGGAAGGAGATCATGGAAGTGGTGCGGTGCGCAGCACGAACCGTGCGAAAACCCGCGACGGGATCAATGCCCATCACACTGCGGATCGCAAATCCGCGCCCGCGCCCGCGTGACTACTTCTTGGCCCAGGCGCCGCTGTCTTTTTGGACCCAGACGCCGGACGCACTGCTGGCTGCAATCTGCCGGGCGAAAGATTTGCCCACCGCTGCCGCCGTACTTCCCGCCCGGCTGGCGGTATCACCGAACACTTCGCTGCGATCCTTGTTCTCCGCCGCGACCACGGCCGCGGCATCGCCCTCGTTTTTTCTGACCTCGAGGAAGCCCTGGTTGTTTTCGCCGACGGCTTCCGCGAGTTTCAACCGATCGACGGCCGGAACGCGTTCCCGCATCCTTGCCTTGGCATCGCCGGCCCCCGCGGCAAACAACGAACCGGCGGCAAAAAGGCCCAACACCAACGAGCAGAATAAAAAGAAAGCGCGGCGTTTCATTTTGAGGAGGGGTTGCGAGCGTTGATGGTTTTGGAGTCGCCGTAGACATCCGTCAAAAGATCCGAAACTTCGCGGTCGACCTTCACGTTAACGTCGAGCGTCGCGTGAACTTCCACGGGATCCACCTTCACGCGAATGCATCCGCCGAAAAAGAGAATGCAGCTCAGGGTAACCAGGAAGCGGGGCAACATGAGGAAAGAGGTTTATGCTGGGACGCCCTAACGCAACGAAAGTTTCATCGATGCGCGTTGATCGAAAACTCGCGGTTCAATCCCAGCTTCATAATCGAGTCGAGCGGGCCCACGACGTTGACATCGATGTTCACGACCCCCACCGACGCACCGGGTTTCGTCGGCCGCGCCCTCATCCGGACCGTCGCGGTCTTGCCAAACTCATCGCCCTCCGGCGTCAGCTTCACCGTGAGCGAATCCACCTGCAGGGGAGCCTCCCCCAACTCAATCGCCGCCATGTCGGTGTAAGCAGGATTGTCGGCGGATAACCACTTCGACAGCGGCCCCGTCCAACTTGGCACCGGCTCAAACCGTTTCGGCATGGTTTGCGTCAGAAAACCCGGAGCCGGGGCCAGCGTCACGATCGCCTGCTCGGATTTACCCAGCGTCAGATTTCCCGCGCCCACTCGGAAGCCACCGGTTAATGCCCATCCCATCCGCACCGTCCCATCGATTCTGCCCTGCGCCGAGGCAAAGCTCCGCGGGATCAGCGCGGCGATGTCCTGCAGACCGACGTTCACGATCTGCATCGTGGCCTCGAGTCCCAGTGGTGAAAGCGTCAGCATCGTGGGATCGAGCGTGATCTCACCTCCCGCGATATCAATCCGCGCATCACTCAGCGCGATCGTGTGATCTTCGTTGAGCACGCCGTGGATCAAAAGATTCTCCGCGCCAAATCGCGTCGTGCTGATCTTCGCCACCGCGAGTTCAAACGGTGTCGTGCTTTTCACCTTGATGCCTTCCGCCTCGATTAAAAATTCCGCGGTCAAGGCGATCCCCTCCAACGCCCAGCCTCCCTCCGCGTTGCCCAGACGCCCTTCGCGCACGGTCATCAACACCACTCCGCTCGGTGCGCCGGCGCGGACCAGTCCGTTGCCTTTCAGGATGATCATGCCCTTTGCCCCCAGCCCCTTCATCGCTTCGCCGACTTTCTCCGCAACGATGGGAAACCACGCCGCCAGATCGATTTCCCCTTCCAGGATCTGCCAGGTGCCATCCTCGGTGGTCGCGAGATTGATCAGTCCCCGGAGCCGCGTTCCCTCGCCTTCGATTTTCGTTTCCATCACCCGTCCGTCATGCACATCCCCGGCCGGACGGAGGGCGGACGACCAATGCAAATTTGGCGCCGATGACATTTCGAATGGTCTAAAGTCTCCCCTTAAATCTCCGATGATTGGCGGCAACTTGATCCCTCCTGCCATCACCACGCTGCCCGGCACCGCGACCAGCAGCACGAACAAGAGGCAGCGGTTGGACATGCTCATCACCGCCACAGACTCCCGGAAGATTCCGTGGTGGCCAGCCAACTCCGCTCGTGAATCCGGATTGTCGGAATCCTCCAACCCCTGCAAGGTCCCCGCCCCATGAAACCCTTCCGCCTTCCCGCTTTGCGGCCCGGCCTTCTCGCCCTCGCTCTGCTCAGTCTCCTCGGCCTCGGCGGATGTACCAGTGTTCAGGTGACCAACGACAGCAGCACCCTCGGCGAGTACAAACTTGGCTACCTGATCGTACAACCGCTTCAGCCGTTCGAAACCGTCCGCGACGCCACCAAAAAGGCCTTCAAGGACATGGGTTATTTTCTCGTGCAGGATGAACTCGATGTCCCCGGAAGTTGCGAATTACGCGCGCGCACTCCGAACGACACCACCGTTAACGTGAAACTGAAAAGCTTCGGCGCCTACACCAACGTAAAGATCCGTCATGGCCTCCGCGGCGACCTGGCGCCCGCGCAGCAGCTTTACCGGGCGATCGCGAAGCATTTTTAAACGCGACGCGCGCGAAAGCCTGAGACCGCCCGCGCCTCAGCCCTGCGATCAAGCCGAAGCAACCTTCGGAGGATCGGACCCATCGCGAATCGGCGCCTGAGATCACCTGATCGCTGAGGTCACGGCACCGGCACCGCGGGGAGATTCCAGATATCCTTCGCGTATTCGTGGATCGTGCGATCGCTGGAGAACTTCTCCATGCGGGCGGTGTTCAGAATCGCCATCCTGGCCCAATTCGCCTGATCGCGATAAGCGACGTCGACCCGCGCGTGAGCGTCACTGTACGAGCGAAAATCCGCCAGCAACAGATAAGGATCGCCGCCGTTCAGGAGACTCTGGTGCACCGCCGAAAACGCGCCCATTTCGCCGGGGGTGAAAAACGACGATCCCAGCCAGTCGATCACGGCCCGGAGTTCTTCATCCGCATTATAGTAATCCCACGGACGGTAGCCGCCGCCCTGCAAGGCGGCGACTTCCTCGACCGTCAGGCCGAAGATGAAAATGTTTTCAGGGCCGACCTCCTCCTGAATTTCCACATTCGCTCCGTCGAGTGTTCCAATCGTGAGCGCACCGTTCAGGGCGAGCTTCATATTGCCGGTACCGGACGCCTCTTTGCCGGCCGTTGAAATCTGCTCCGACAAATCCGCGGCCGGGATGATTTTTTCCGCCAGCGACACCCGGTAGTTGGGCAGGAAAACCACTTTGAGTTTTCCCGCAATCCGCTCGTCGGCGTTGATGTGCGCGCCGATCACGTTGATCGCGCGGATGATGTTTTTCGCGAGCTCGTAGCCCGGCGCCGCCTTCGCCGCGAAAATGAACACGCGCGGCACGACATCCAACGCCGGGTTCTGCAGCAGACGCCGGTACAGCGCCAGAATGTGCAGCAGATTCAGATGCTGGCGCTTGTACTCGTGGAGCCGCTTGATCTGCACGTCGAATAGCGCATCCGGCGACACTTCAATCCCGCACTCCGACTTGATGATCGCGGCGAGATCGACCTTGTTCGCCCGTTTGATCGCCATGAACTCGCGCTGAAACGCCGCGTCGGTCGCGAATTTTTCGAGTCCGCGGAGCTTGTCGAGATCCCGCGGCCAGGAGTCGCTGCCGAGAGTTTTCGTGATCAAGGCCGCCAGCCGCGGGTTGCTCTTCAACAACCAGCGACGCGGCGTGATGCCATTGGTCTTGTTCTGAAATTTTCCCGGATAGAGCGCATCAAATTCCGGGAAGAGATCCTTCTTCAACAACGCCGTGTGCAGCGCGGCCACCCCGTTGACGGCATGCGAACCCGCCACCGCAAGATTCGCCATGCGGACAAGTTTGTGGCCGTTTTCCTCGATCACAGAGCAGACGCGTTTCTTTTCGTTGTCGCCGGGCCACTTCGCCTCGACGACTTTGAGCAGGCGCGTGTTGATCTCGTAAATGATCTGGAGGTGGCGCGGCAGCACGCGTTCGAACAGCGGCACGCCCCAGCGCTCGAGCGCTTCCGGCATGAGCGTATGATTGGTGTAAGCGAAGGCGCGCGTGACGATCCCCCAAGCGATATCCCAAGTAACGTTCTCCTCATCCATGAGGATCCGCATGAGTTCGACGATCGCGATGGTGGGATGCGTGTCGTTCAACTGCACCGTCACTTTGTCCGCGAAATTTTTCCACGAATTCTCCGGATTGCGGAAATGGCGGCGGATGATGTCACGCAGCGAACAAGCCACGAAGAAGTACTGCTGCACGAGCCGAAGCTCTTTCCCGTTTTCGGTTTTATCGTTCGGATAAAGCACCTTCGAAATCGTCTCACCGACGGCTTTTTCGCGAACGGCTTCGACGTAACCACCACTGTTGAACGCCGCCAGGTCGAAGTCTTCGGATGCTTTCGAGGCCCAGAGGCGGAGGAGATTCACCGTCGTCGTGCCATAGCCCGCGATCGGGATATCGTGCGGCACGCCGAGGACAGTTTTGGTGTCGACCCACAAGGGCCGGTAGCTTCCGCGGTCGTCGAACACATTGTCGACGCGCCCATAAAGGCGCACCTCCTGGGTATACTCAGGCCGCACAACTTCCCACGGATCCCCGAATAAAATCCAGTTGTCGGGATGCTCCACCTGGTTGCCATCGACGAACGCCTGCTTGAACAGCCCGAACTCATAATAGATTCCGTAGCCGAGTGCCGGATAATCCAGCGTCGCGAGTGAATCCATGAAACAGGCCGCGAGCCGCCCGAGGCCACCATTGCCAAGACCCATGTCGACTTCCGTCTCACGAATCTCCTCGAAATCCTGTCCGAGTGAAGCCAGCGCGGCACGCGCGGTATCAAACGAACCCGTTGCCAGCAGATTGCTGCCGAACAAGCGCCCCATCAGATACTCGAGCGAGAAATAATAAACCCGGCGCACATTCTGCGCATTGTGCACGGCCTGCGTTGCAATCATCCGCTCATGGATGGTGTCACGCACCGCGAGCACAGTCGCGACCCACCAATCGCGGGCCGTCGCCGAAGCGGTGTGCCGCGCGAGGGTCGAGATGAGGTGCCGCTGGATCAGCGTACGCAAAATCTCAACCGGCTGGTCGGTCGTAAGCTGCGAGTGGTGGATCGATCCTCCCACCGGTGGCGGGACAAACGGCGCCGTGCTCGACGGGGCAACTTTGTTAGCGGGCGTGGTGGCAGGCGTGGTGGCAGGTGGCATAGCGAGGCGCTCAGTAGAAACATGATCCGTGCCAGTGCGAGCGCGTTGCGCCTTATTTGTTGAAGCGCCTCCCGAGCTCCGCGTGGTTCAACTCGATGTAGGTCGGCCGGCCGGCCGGGCTCGTCAGCGGCGTCCGCGTGGCAAAAAGCTGGCCTACGAGCGCCTGCAGCTCGAACTCGCCCGCGCGCTCGGGCAGACGCACGGCTTTTGCCGCCGCGAGCCGCGCCAGTTCCTCAGCGGCAAGATCCGGGGTCTTGTCCTGCCAGCGGCCTTCGCGGATCACACCCAGCATGTCGCGGAGAAAGGGTTCAACATCGGCCGGCTCCATCCAAGTGGGCACCCCTTCGATCCGGAAGAAATTCCGCCCGAACTCCATGATCTCAAATCCATGCGAGTTGAGAAACTTAAGCCTTTCGAGCAGCAACGCGGCGGCAATCGGATCGAGTTCCAGCGGTACCGCGAGCAGCAACCGCTGGCTCGGCACGGCGCCGGCCCGAAACTGCTCCTGCAAACGCTCGAACCACACGCGCTCGTGAGCCGCCCGGCGATCCAGCAAAACCAGTCCCGCCGCGGTTTCGAACAGCGCGTAAGTCCCATGCGCGAGTCCGACAAAACGCCACGCGGGAGCGCTCACAGGGGACGATGGCGGAGTGCGGATGGCGGACTGCGGAATGTTTAGCGGAGCCTGGGGCGCGCGAATGGCCGACGCTGATGATGGAAATGCGGGCACAAGTGATCGCGCCGATGAGAGGTGCGCGAGATCCACCCGGTGGAGCGGCGGCGGCGACGATTGAAAGTTGGCACTCGCCCCGCCGGAGTTCGCAATCGGCGAAACGGTCTCCGGTGTCCGGGAATCCACCCTCCCCAATCCCCCATCCGCAATTTCCCTCAGACGCTGGAGTACACTGCGGATCACGAAACTCCTCACCAAGGGCTCGCTCCGAAACCGCACTTCGCGTTTCGCCGGATGCACATTCACGTCCACCGCCGCCGGATCGCAGTCGAAGAAGACAAACGCGAGGGGGTAGCGCCCTTTCGGCAGTGATTCGTGATAGCTCTCGATCAAAGCGTAGTTGAGCGTGCGGCTGTCGACCGGCCGCTGATTAACAAACACGATCATCTCGTGGCGCGTCGCGCGGCCGATGCCGGGGCGGCCAATCAATCCGTTTAATCGCAGCCCCGGCTCTGCCGCATCGATCGGGACCAGCGCCTCCGCGGTTTGTCGGCCGAAAATTTCCGCGATGCGCTCCGCCAGCGTGCTGCATTCCGGCGAGCGAAAAATCATCCGTCCATCCTCCACCAGCGTGAAAGCCGTCTGCGGACACGCCAGCGCGTAAAGTCGCACGCACTGGATGATGTGGGCGGCCTCCGTTTGATCCGTCTTCAGAAATTTCCGCCGCGCCGGGACGGAATTGAAGAGCTGAGTCACTTCGATCCGCGTCCCGACCGCGCGCCCACAATCCCGCACGTGCACGAACTTCCCGCCGTTCACCAGGATTTCGGTGCCAACATCACTCCCCGCCTCGCGCGTCTGGAGCTCGAAGCGCGATACGCTCGCGATCGACGGCAACGCCTCCCCGCGAAAACCATAGCTGGCGAGGCGGTCAAGATCGCTTGCCTCCGCAATCTTGCTCGTGGCGTGACGCTCAAGCGCGAGCAACGCATCGTCGCGCGACATCCCGCCGCCGTTGTCCTCCACCCGCATGAGCGAGCGGCCACCCTGGCGAAACTCGACCTCGATGCGCGTGGCGCCGGCGTCGAGGGCATTTTCCACCAGCTCTTTCACCACCGCCGCCGGTCGTTCGATCACCTCACCCGCCGCAATCTGATTCGCGACCCGATCGGAGAGGATGCGTACCTTAGCCATGGGCGATTTTTCGAAAAACTAAGTTCAATCCCGACCTTTTTTGGCCACAGAGATCACAGGGCTCGGACACAGAGGACACAGAGCCAATCCCTGGGGCTTTTGGTATTCTCCGTGATCTCTGTGTCCGAGTTCTGCGTCCTCTGTGGCGCACTCCGGGTCCGTCATCACTTCAGAACCTTCCGCCAGCGGGCGAACTGTTTCGCGACCTGTTTCGGGCCGGGCATGCCCGTGCCGATGCGCTTCGAAAGACCGCGCTTCAAATCAAAAACCTGCGCCCAATCCGCGCCGAAGGCCTGATGGATTTTTTGCACGTCGGCGGTGGCCAGCTTATCGAGCGGGAGGGAGTTTTTCTCCGCGAGCCGCACCACCGCGCCGACCGCATGATGCGCGTCGCGAAACGGCACTCCCCGCAGCACGAGGTAATCCGCGAGATCGGTCGCGAGCAGCGCGGGATCGGCCACGGCGGCGGCGCAGCGCTCCGGATAAAACGTCATCCCGCCCAGCGTGCCGGCGAGCACGTCCGCGCACAGCGCGGTCTGATCGAAGCTGTCGAAAACCGGCGGCTTGTCCTCCTGCAAATCGCGATTGTACGTCAGCGGCAGACCCTTTGTCAGGGTGAGCAACGTATGCAGGTTTCCCTGCAAACGCGCCGATTTCCCCCGCAGCAGCTCGCAGGAATCCGGGTTTTTTTTCTGCGGCATCAATGACGACCCGGTGCAAAACGCGTCCGGCAGCTCCACGAACTTGAACTCGGTGCTGCTCCACAAAATCAAATCCTCCGCGATGCGCGACAGATGCACGCCGAACAGCGCGCACGCACCGGCAAATTCGATGAACAGATCGCGGTCCGCCACTGCATCCATGGAATTTTGCGTGACCTGCACCCGGCCTTTTTCATCGACGAAACCCAGCGCCCGCGCCGCGAATTCCCGATCGATCGGCAGCGTGGTTCCGGCAATCGCACCGGAGCCGAGCGGACACCAGTTCGCCTGTTTCGCCACGGCGACGAACC
>JBDSSU010000016.1:0-10407 GCA_039928635.1 Opitutaceae bacterium
ATCCAGCTTGGGGCCGCCCTCGATGGGCAGACCCTCGCGGTGGCGGAATTGCCCAAGCGCTATGGCGTCACGGCGGTCCTGCTCAAATATCCCGACGGCAAAAAGGTGAAGGTCGAGGAACCCCGCCCGGGCACCGTTCTCGCGAAGGGGAGCGAAATCCTTCTCGTGGGCCGTCGCGAAAAAGTGCAGCGGTTCGAGCGGGACTGTGGCGAACAGCGCTGAGCGCCGGCCCGGGGAACTCCCAATAAATCCAGCTCGCATCGCCCGGTGGTGTGCGTGGAGAATAATCCTTGTGACCCCGCAGATGTGGATAGTGATCGGCGTGGTGATCGCGACGTTCGTCGCGATCATCTCGGAAAAATTGCGACCGGAGCTTGCCGCTCTCACGGGCTGCTGCGTCCTGCTCGCGCTCCGGGTGCTTTCGGCGAACGATCTGTTTCCCGTCTTCGGCAACGAGGCAATCATCACGGTCGGCGCGATGTTTGTGCTGAGCGCGGCGCTCGAACGCACCGGGGTGATCGCGTCAGCCAGCCGGCTCCTGCAAAAGCTCCCGGTGCGCAACGAGCGTTTCGCTCTCATGCTGCTGCTACCGCCGGTCATCGCGCTTTCGGCCTTTGTGAACAACACGCCCGTGGTCGTCGTGTTTCTGCCGATCATCATCACGCTGGCGCGGCAGCACAAGCTGGCCGCCTCGAAGTTGCTCATGCCGCTTTCGTTCGCGTCCATTCTCGGCGGATCGACGACCCTGATCGGCACCTCCACCAATCTGGTGGCGAGTTCCGTGGGGCAGCGGCTCGGGCTCGAGCCGATTGGGATGTTCGAGCTGACGCCGGTGGCGCTCGTGCTGGCGGCGGCCGGGTTGGCGGTGTTGCTGGTTTTTGCGCCCCGTTTGCTGCCGAAGCGTGAGACGATGACCTCGCTGCTCGAAGGCGCGGCGGAACGACAGTTCCTCACGGAGGTGTTTGTGCCGGGTGGTTCGGGATTAATCGGGCGGAGTGCGCGCGACGCGTTGTCCGGCGTCTTGCGGAAGGGCAGGGTGCTCGAACTGGTCCGCCATGGCGGAGTTTACCACGGCGACCCGGGGGAGACTCCGCTGGAGGCGGGCGATCGCCTGCGCGTCAGCGTCGACGCGGACAGTGTCACGGTGTTGAAGGAACGCGGTTTGGAAATGGCGGCGACTCCCGCGGCCGATCTCGCGGTGGGCGAGACCGAGTTGAACCAGCGCGTCGAATGCATCGTCGCGCCGCTTTCCGACCTGATCGGCCGGACTTTGGGTAGGGCGGATCTTCGGGAACGATTTGGCGTCATCGTCCTGGCGTTGCACCGGCGCGGGCAGAACCTCCGCGAGCGGCTCGGGGATATTCGGTTGCAGGCGGGTGATGTGCTGCTGCTCGAGGCGAACGATCTCGCCCTGGCAAAGCTGCGCCAGGGCAACGATCTTCTCGTCCTGGCGGGAGGGCAGACGATGCCGCGGCGCCATAAACGCTGGATTGCGGCGGCGGCCATTGTCGGAGTTGTCGTCGTTTCGGCTCTGCAGATTTTGCCGGTGGCGGTGGCGTCATTGATTGCGGTGGTGATCGTGATCACCGCTCGCTGCATCGATGCCGAGGAGGCGTATCATGCGATTGACTGGCCGTGTCTTTTCCTGATCGCGGGGATGCTCGCACTGGGGGTGGCGTTGGAAAAAACGCATGCCGCCGAGGTGATCGCGCAAGGTTTTGTTTTCTACGTGGCGCCGCTTGGTTCGTGGGTGACACTCAGCCTCTTGATTCTCGCTGCATCGGTGCTGACAAATTTTCTTTCGAACAATGCGGTCGCGGCATTGTTGGTGCCTTTGGCGGTGGAGAGCGCGCACCAGCTGCATGCCAATCCGCGGGCGTTTCTGATCGGGGTGACGCTTGGGGCCTCAGCGTGTTTCGCCACGCCGATCGGCTATCAAACCAACACGCTGGTCTTTGGCGCCGGCGGTTATCGTTTCAGCGATTTTCTGCGGCTGGGACTGCCGATGAATCTTCTCCACTGGGTGCTGGCATCGCTGCTGGTGCCGCTGTTTTGGCCGCTTTGACTTGTTTCCCGGCATCTCCGGGAAACGGAAATGCTGACGGATTTGTCAGGTGGGTGTTTTTGACGACGCGGGACGCTTTGGCAAAACGAACGCATGTCCGCAAAGCCGCGATGCGTTATCGTCGACGACGATCCGGATTTTCTAATCTTCGCGGGCAGTTTTACGGTTCGAATTCGGCCGGACTTCGAAGTGACCGAATTCCCCGGCGGTTTGGCCGCGTTGGAGTTTCTCGCGAAAAACCAGGTGGATCTTGTCATCACGGACTACCGAATGCCGGGGATGAACGGCCTGCAGCTGGCCTCGGCCGTGCGATGGATCTATCCCGCCATGCCCATTGTATTGATGTCCGGGGATGATTTGGAAAAAGAGGCGGTCAAACAGGGAATAAGTGCGTTTGTCGCGAAGCGGTCATTTACCGCCGATCTCACTTCGGCAATCCAGCGTTTGAGGATCCCGGCGCGGATTTAGCAAAACGGGCCGAGTGGGCTTGAGGCGTCGGCGGGGAAGCACCTGACCAAATTATCAGGTCCCCCGCTTTTGCCCCGTATTGCCTTTAATTCCCTGGTCCCGACGATTTCGCCGTGCGGAAAATCTTTTTCATAACCCTGGCGTCGCTCGGATTCGGTGCCCTCGCGACCGCGGCCGAAGTGCTCCACTCCCTGCCCAAGCCGCTCGAAAGTTACGCGGATCCAGCGGGCGGGACTTTGACCGAGGTGTTGCAATACCGAGCGACCGTTGAGCCATTCAATGTCGTTGCCCTGGCAATCTTTGTCTGTGCGATCGCCCACACGTTTTTCACGGCGAAGTTTCGTCATTGGGCGCACGTCATCGAAGCTCGGCACGCGGCCAAGCCCGGAAAACGCCCTTCCCAAGGCGGAGATTCCAACGACGACGGCGAGGTTGACGAAGTGAGTTTCGGCGGCCAGCTCCTGCACTTTCTCGGGGAAGTGGAAGCGGTGTTTGGAATTTGGGCCGTTGTCCTGGCCGCGGCGATTACCTGGTTCAAGGGATGGCCTGCCGCCGTCGGCTACATCGCCGAGCACGTGAGCTATACCGAGCCCATGTTTGTGGTCGTCGTCATGGCGCTGGCCGCAACCCGCCCGGTGCTGGCGCTCGCCGAGCGGGCGATGCGGGCGATTGCCTCATTCGGCGGAGGAACGCCGGGCGCGTGGTGGCTCTCCATCTTGATTGTCGCCCCGTTGCTCGGCTCGCTCATCACCGAGCCGGCGGCGATGACGATCGGAGCACTGCTGCTCGCGAGACAGTTCTACGAGCTGAAACCCAGCGGTCGTCTGGCTTACGCGACCATCGGCCTGTTGTTCGTGAACGTGTCGGTGGGCGGCACGCTCACGCATTTTGCAGCGCCGCCGGTAATCATGGTGGCGAAGCCTTGGGACTGGGGCCTCTTGCACATGCTCACGCATTTTGGCTGGCGCGCGATCGGGGGCATTTTGGTCGCGACCGCCCTGTACTACCTGATGTTTCGACGGGAAATCGGGGAGCTGGCGACGCGGGGCAAGGGCAGCAAAGTGTTAGCCGAACGTCCCGCCGCGCCGGTTTGGATCACGGTGGTGCATCTGCTTTTTTTGGCGTTCACCGTCTGGCAGGCGCATCATCCGGTGCTTTTCATCGCGGCCTTTCTCTTCTTCATCGCGTTCTCCCAAGCCACGGCGCACCACCAAAGCCCGCTCGATTTGCGGGCGCCGATCCTTGTGGGTTTCTTTCTCGCCGGTTTGGTCGTCCACGGTGGATTGCAATCCTGGTGGATTCAGCCGGTGCTGGGCCGACTCGGTGAAAAGCCCCTGTTTCTTGGGGCAATGATTCTGACCGCCGTCAACGACAACGCCGCCATCACGTATCTGGCTTCGCTCGTTCCGGATTTCACCGATGCGCTCAAATACGCGGTGGTGGCGGGCGCGGTGAGCGGCGGCGGTCTGACGGTGATTGCCAACGCGCCCAATCCCGCCGGTCAAGCAATTCTCTCCCGCTACTTTCCCGAGGGGGTGGCGCCGCTGAAGCTCGCGACCGCGGCGTTGTTGCCGACGTTCGTCATGGCCCTTTGGTTCATCGTGATTTGATGCGGCTTGGTCCCTTTGGGCAAAACCAGCCGGAAAAGACTCCCGGTAGGCTGCAACCGCTCGTAACGGAGCGCGCCTCCCAGAACGCGCATGTAGGCCTTTGTCAGTGACAGACCGAGACCGAAGCCGCCTTGCGATCGCCCGCGCCCGCGATCGGGCCGGAAGAACCGCTCGGTCAAATGAACCTGATTTTCCGGGCTGATGCCGGTGCCTTCATCGGCCACGGAAACTTCGATCTCACCCCCGGGCAACTCCCGTACGATCACCCGGACAGTTGATCCCTCCGGACTGTATTTGACGGCGTTATCGATGAGGTTTTGCAGTGCCTGCCGGAACAGCACGGCGTCGGTCGTGATGCGGCACGCGGCCAAATCCACGGCGATTTTCTGTCCTTTGGCTTCAGCCAAAACGCCGAGTTCGTTGACGCACGCACCCACGGCATCGTCGACCCGAAATTCCGTGCGATGCACATCGGGTGCGCCGGCCTCGGCACTGGCGAGTTCGAGCAGCCGGTCGATCAGGTGCTGCAAGCGTTGAGCCTCCTCCAGCATGCTGCCGATGATCTCGGCATATTCTTCCGCGGAACGCGCCCGTCGCAAACCGACTTCGCCGACACTGCGAAGGGTGGTGAGCGGGGTGCGCAATTCGTGTGAAGCATCGGCGACGAAGCGGTCGAGCGCTTCAAACGAACTTTGCAGCCGGTCCAACGTAACATTGAAAATTGTCGCCACGCGGCCGAGGTCGTCGCCCGGATTTTCGACCGGGAGGCGGCGTCCCAGATCGTCCGCGGTAATCCGACTGGCTTCGGCGGCCATCACATCGAGCGGCATCAGCCAAAGCTTGGTGATGTAGTACCCTCCGACCACGAGCAGCGCGATTACGACCGGCAGCGCGACCAGGATAATCCAGCGCAGAGCGCCGAGGGCGTCGCCCACCGGTTCGTGAACCCGCATCAGGCGCAGCATCCATTTCCCCTCCTGGCCGGGTACCTGGTAAGGCACCGAAAGAACCCGGAGCCGGAGATCCGGTGCGACGTCGAAAACTGAAATTGTTTCCCGACCGCGAGCCGGCGCGCTGGGGACCTGTTGCACCCGATTTTCGGTGAAAGGCCAAAAGCGACAAACCAGCTCGCTCTTGTCGTTCCAAAGTTCGAACCAGGGATATTGCGTGGACCACGCCGCGCGCTGCTCCAAGGGACGACCATTCCAAACCAAGCGTCGGTCTGACTCGACTGCCAGACGCTGTTCCACTTGGGAGAGATCGGAGCGCAGTTGATGATCGAGCGGACGCGCCATGCGCTCCGCGACGTAGAAGTATAGCGCCGCCGCCAATGCGGCCAGCAGCAGCGTGCCGACCACCGCATACCACAGCGCCAGCCGGAAGCGCAGCGGGCGCCGCCGCCACCAATCGTTCATTCGGCCTCCTTGCCGAGCCGGTAACCGACTCCGCGCACGGTCTGAATCAACCGTTCCGCCGCTTCCCCGTCGACCTTGCGCCGCAGGCGCGCCATTTGGACGTCGATCACGTTGTCGAGCGAGGTGGCTCGATGGGTTTGTTTCCACACATCGCGTTCCAACATTTCGCGCGTCACGACCTGTCCTTGGTAACGGAGGAGATATTCGAGGACATCGACTTCGCGTGGCGTGAGCGAAATCTCCTCTCCCCCTCGCACCGCGGTGCGCGTGCGGGTATCGACCTGCAGGTCTCCGCATCGCAGCATCCGGCCCGTCGCCCACATCGGACGGCGGAGCAAGGCGCGGCTGCGCGCGAGCAGTTCGGCGAACGCGAAAGGTTTCGCGAGATAGTCATCCGCTCCGCTATCCAGTCCGATCACGCGGTCGTTGAGCGTCGTGCGGGCGGTGAGCATGAGCACGGGCGTTTGCATGCCGCGATGGCGGATTTGCTGGAGGACCTCGATGCCATCCTTGTCCGGCAACATCCAGTCCAGGACGACGAGATCGAAAGATTCGCCGGCCAAATCTTGAAGCGCAGCTGCGCCGGTAGCGGCGGTTTTCACGATCCAGGACTCCAATCGCAGTCCCTCCGCGAGCGATTCCCGGGTTTTCGCCTCGTCTTCCACGACCAAGATGCGAGGGGGATTCGAGGTCTCGACGGAAGAAGGACTCATGGTGACGAAGTTTCAGCGCGAGCTGAACGCTTCCTCGAAATTTCCCGTCCTTCGACGGGGATGCAAGCGCCGGAGTTCAATCGCCAAAGTCGGGCGTCGGATCCTTTCCCCGCGAACGTCCGGTCCCGCAGCGATCTTGCCGCGGAAGCCACCAGCGCGCGGAGGCCGAGGCGGTGAAGGGTGGCGAGGGAGAATCTGAATTTTTGGCGGCGAGTTTCCCAGCCGTTTGAGGTGGCTCACCCCATGCCGCCTTGATGGTGGCGCCTCACCGAATCTCGAGCGCCAAGTCAGTCTTTCTTTGGCTCCGTCGGGAAAGTGGCCAGCAGGTATTCGATGAGCGATTCAACCTGGGACTCGCTCAACGGGCCGCCGTGCTTTTTCGCGAAGCCCGGCATCAGCGTTCCCGCGCGGCCTTCCTCCACCCAGCGTGTCCACCAAGCCGCGTCCCGTTTTTCCCGAGCGACATTGAGATTGGGGACCATCGCCGCCTGATGCTTCGCCTGGTGACAGATCGCGCAGGCGGCCTCGAATAAATCGATTCCGAAACGGCTCTCGGCCGGTGCGGCGTGACACGCTGCGCAGGTGCCTTGAAACACGGACTGGCGGTTCGCCGCCGCGAGGGCTTGGTTGCGTTGGCGCATCGCGGGATCCATCGCCGGGACTTGGATCACCATCATCAGCGTCTGCGTGCCTTCGACCGTGCCAACCACAAGGTCCTTGGCGATCTCGCCCTCCTTGCCGAGAAAATCAACCGACGCTTTCACCGTCCCACGCTCCCCTGGCGCCAGCGTCCAGGGCATGCGCGGAGCATCCACCGTCGTGCATCCGCAGGATGGCCGGACGTAATAGACGCGCACCGGGCGCTTGGAGGTGTTCGTGACGTGGAACTCGAAACGCGCCACGCCGTCCTCGAATTTCGGCGATGCCGATTTCTGCATCGCATCCCACACGAGCGGATGCGGCGCCTGCGCCGCCCGGCCCGCGATGACGCATGCCGCCAACAGCCAGAACGACGTCCATGCGATTGGAAAAAGTTTCATGATCCGCAAGCGACAAGCCATCGCTCCCGACTCACCGCGTCAAATCTCTGTTCTCCCTGAAGGTTTAGTTAGCTGACTCATTTCGGAGCATTCCCCCTCTTTTTCTCAGAAAACCACTCTCTGATCGAAAGCTGCTTCGGTTCGCCTGCGACCATCATGACTTCGCTCACGACGGTTCTGAGCCTTTGCTCATGCGGCCCCATGGATCACAGGCCCGAATACCAATCGTATCCCTGTTCGGCCCAGTAGTCCGGCGGACGTGTTTCGGTGTAGGCGATGCGCCCGATGCGCTTGATTTGTTTGATCCCGTATTTCGCGGTGGTCACGAGACGGAGCGGGCCCCCGTGCGGCAGCGTCAGCGCCGCACCGTTCATCTCGTAGCACAACAGCGTTTGCGGATGCAGGATGCTGGGCATGTCCAAGCCGACGTAGTAGCCGCGATCCGGCGTGACGATTGAAACATAGGGCGGAAGTTTTCCTCCGCCGTCCGTGCCCGCCTGCGGAGGGAATTTCGCGGCGAAATCGGAGAAACGCGCGCCGGCCCAATGCACCACCGTGCTCCATCCCTCGATGCATTTGAGTTCGGTCGTCATTTCCACGCGAGGGAGCGCCTTGATCTCGTCCAACGACAGCAGCAGGCCGGCAGCCGGGGTGGCGGGAAATTTCTCCGCGAGGGGATTTTCCACGACGCCCTCGTAGCTGAGGTCGCTGGCGAATTGCGGGAAATCCTGTGCCTTCGCCAGACCGGTTACCTGCAACCGCCAGCGGTCCGGGTCGAAGCCGTCGCTCAATCCCTCGGTGCCATTGACGCGAGGCTCCTCGGCGCGATCGCGGGAAAACTCCGGTGCGGAGGAATCGAGGTCGAAAAGTTTGCGACCGAGCTGCTCGTTGAAAGCGCGCGAACGCTCGAAAATTCCACCGCCCCCGGGGCTGAGAAGGCCGCGCAAGCCGAAGCCGCCGGCGATCAATGCCGAGGCGGCAACGACGAAGCCCCGCCGCGAACGCCGGGCCAGGACGGCGCGCGCCTGTTCGTCCGTCATCGGGGCGCTCAGGCGGCGTTTTTCGCGGAGATTTTGCGCGGTGTTGTCCGAGGGCGAACCGGACCGGGGCGGGTTTTTAGCGTCAGGGTGGTTGCTCATCGGTTGGATTCTCCCTCGATCACGCTCACGGCGGCAGGCGCGGGTGGGGCGGGTGGGGCGACCTCGACAATTTCGTCACCGGCGATCATCGAGCGGAAATTGCTCCAGCCAGCGCGAATGACCTGGGCGAGGTGGACGAGGAAAAAAAGGACATAGCCGATCGTCAGGATAAAATGTTCGGCGCGAGCCCACTCGTACCCACCGAGGAGGGACGTGAGCCAGGCGAGCTGGAGGGGCTTGTAGATGGCGAGCCCGGTGAGCAGCGAACCGAAACCCATCACGATCACCGTGGTGTAGGCGATACGCTGGGCGTCATTGTATTTCCCCTGAGGAGGAAGGGTCTTGGTGAGGTGCAGGTCGTGCAGGGTGACGAGCCACGCGCGTTTGAACGAGCCCGGCACCAGCACCAGCGCGCGCCATTCCCCGGTGAACACGGTGTAGGCGACGTAGAGCACACCGTTCAGGGCGAAGAACCACATGAAGAAAAAATGCAGCGTCATGCCGTGGGCGAGCTGGAAGGGGATGCCCAGCGCCTCGTAGAATTTCTGCGGAAAGAAATGGAAAATTTCGCGGCCGAAGATTTCGATGCGGTAAACGGCGTTGGCCCAGTAGATGAGGAGACCGCTCCAGATCATGAGCGTCAGCAGCGGGAAATTGATCCAGTGCAACCAGCGCACGGCCAGCGGGTGTTTATTTTCGAGCTGTTTCATGGAGGAGGCGGTGAGGCAACCGGAGAGGAACCGTCGCGTTGGACTGCGCACGAGTCCTCGCGGCTGGGAGAGGGAGTATCGGGAAGCGATTTCGATTCCCCATTTTCTACTCGGTGCAAAAAAAAAGCCGGCGCGGGCCGGCTTTGAGTGAAGCGATGAGGCCGGGATTACATCCCGCTCTTCATCATCTTGCCGTCCATCATCATCATGTCCCCGTTTTTCATCATCATCTTGGAGCCGTCCTTCATCATGACGCTGCCGTCTTTCATGACCTTGGTGCCGTCGCCCATCGTCATGTCTTTATCCATCATCATGGATTTGCCGTCCTTCATGGCCATCATCTTGCCGTCCTTCATCATGACCCCGTCCTTCATGGCCATGTTGCCCATGCCCATGCTGTCGCCCTTCATCATCTTGCCGTCCATCATCATCATGTCGCCGTTCTTCATCATCATCTTGGAGCCGTCCTTCATCATGACGCTGCCGTCTTTCATGACCTTGGTGCCATCGCTCATGGTCATGTCTTTGTCCATCATCATGGATTTACCATCCTTCATGGCCATCATCTTGCCGTCTTTCATCATGACGCCATCTTTCATGGCCATCATCTTACCATCGCTCATCGCCCCTCCTTTGGTTTCCGCGGCAGTGAGGCCACCGGTCCCAAGACCAAAAGTGAGGAGGCAGAGAGCGAGCATTTTCATTAGTGTATTCATGATTCGAGGTTCCTTAGCACTGGCAGTTAGTTGTTGTGGGTGAGTTATTGAGCCGGAAATTCACAGCGAGGCCGGTCGCTTGGGACGCACGCATCGAGCGGGGCAGGGGTGAGACCATCATTGCCATCTTCCGTTCGAGCCTCCGCGGGTGAATCTATTCCCCCGAATTGCGCGGGTTTCCGCAATTTGCTCGGGGGGCGCGCGTCGGGTGGACCGTTCGACCCGCCTGGATCGCCATGGAGTGCACTCCGTCGCCTTGGACGCCAACGCGATCAACTCCCGTCGGAAAATAAATAATAGGTGAGCATGGCGGCCACGATGCGGTCGGCTCCATCGCTTCATTTTTTTCTGGTCTGCCGCTACCACTGGGAGACGGACAGAATCTTCCACGAATTTCCGGCTCCATGGAATAGGTGCGAGCGCCAGCGTTCTTATTTGAGCGCGGGCCATCCTGCGCATTTCGCGCGCCGGGCTTTCGGCCCGGCGCTATCATCCACCCCTCGACCCCTCCAAATATATGTTTACCCGACC
>JBDSSU010000017.1:0-11910 GCA_039928635.1 Opitutaceae bacterium
CGAACGTTTCGGTGAGCGAACCGATTTGGTTGACCTTCACGAGGATTGAATTGGCGGTGCCGGTCTCGATGCCCTTCTTGAGGAACTCGGTGTTCGTCACGAAAAGGTCGTCGCCCACGAGCTGCACATTCGCGCCAATCGCGTCCGTGAGCTTCTTCCAAGTAACCCAGTCTCCTTCGGCGCACCCATCTTCGATCGAGATGATCGGATATTTGGCCGTGAGCTTTTGGTAGAACGCGACCATCTCATCGCCGCTCAAGACCTGCCCCGTGGATTTCTTCAGGACGTAGCTCTTCTTTTCCTTCACGTAGAACTCCGAGGCGGCCACGTCGAGGGCGAGGTTGATGTCCTTGCCGAGTTTATACCCGGCGTTCTTCACCGCGGTCGCGATCACATCGAGGGCCGCTTCGGCGGACGCGAGCTTCGGGGCGAAGCCACCTTCGTCACCGACGGCGGTCGCGAGGCCCTGATCCTTCAGCACCTTTTTCAAAGCGTGGAAAACTTCGCAGCCCATGCGCAGCGCTTCGGAAAAAGACTTCGCCCCCGTGGGCATGATCATGAATTCCTGGAAATCGATCGGGGCATCCGAGTGCGCGCCGCCGTTCATGATGTTCATCATGGGAACGGGCAGAACCTTCGCATTCGGCCCTCCCAGGTATTTGTACAGAGGCTGGTTGAGGGCGGCGGCCGCGGCTTTCGCCGTTGCCATCGAAACCCCGAGAATCGCATTCGCGCCGAGCTTCGATTTGGTCTTGGTGCCATCGAGCTTGATCATCGCCCGGTCGATCGCGATTTGATCGCAAGCGTCATAACCGATCAGTGCCGGAGCGATCTTCCCCTTCACGTTGCCGACGGCCTTTTGCGTGCCCTTGCCCCCGTAGCGTTTTTTGTCGCCGTCGCGAAGTTCGATCGCCTCGTGTTCGCCGGTGGAGGCACCGGAGGGAACGGCGGCGCGGCCGATGTGGCCGGAGGTAAGTTTTACGTCAACTTCCACGGTGGGATTACCACGGGAGTCGATGATTTCACGGGCAGTGATGGCTGAGATCGTAGTGTTCATGCGTAGAAAGTAAGCGGGTCGAGGGTCGAGTGAAGCAGGCGCCCTGCCTAGTGAAAGACGAAAAGCATGGCGGTGAGCTTCGTTGGGCTCCGGCTGCCTCACCGCGGTGCGGCGGCACGATCGCACCCAGTGGCGTTGGAACGAACAGGTCGAGGACGAGACCTGGAATTCGCAAATGGATTTGCCAACTTCCCCGCGGAAATCAGCATCACGCGGAATGAATTCTTTGGACACGATTCCGGCGGGGTTTTCCCCGAAAAAACCGGCCGTGCTCCTCGTGGACGATGAGCCGCCTCTGTTGGACGTATTCGCGGTGGCGCTCGCGCCGTATTTCGAGGTCGTTCTCGCCCATTCCGTGCGTGAGGCGGATTTCGCTTTGCAGAAAGGCCCCTTCAAGGTCGTCGTGGCGGATCATCTCATGCCCGGCGGAAATGGAATGGAATTTCTGATCCGCGCGCGGCAGGAGTTTCCGCATATGCAACGCGTCCTTGTGTCCGGATACCTGAAGCCGGAAATGTTGATGCGCAGTGCCAGCGAAGCGGCGCTGTTCCGTTTCCTCCTGAAGCCGGTGGCGATCGGTGAACTGGTGAGAGTCGTGCAAGAGGCTGCCAAAGCCCACGATGTCAGCGCCACCGCCGCGTAACCCGTCATCCTCCTCCCCTTAAATGCTCCCGGAAACCCCCACGCCACGCCCCCTTGTTTTATTGATCGATGATGAGCTTCCTTATCTCGACATGCTGCGAACGGGTTTGAGCAGAGAATTCGAAATCGACGTCGCACACGATACGGAAGAAGGCGGAATGCAATTATCCGTTCGCGATTACGATGCGGTCGTCTGCGATCACCTGATGCCGGGCGAGAAGGGGCTCGATTTTCTGATTCGCGCGAGCCAGCTCCATCCGAAAACCCGGCGGGTTTTGATCACCGGCTACATCAATCCCGAACTGCTTTCGCGGAGCATCGGCGTGGCGAAGTTGGCGCGCTGCATCATCAAGCCCGTGGGGATTGCCGAACTCGCGAAGGTCTTGCGTGAGGTGCTGGCTGCGCCGGCCAACTAGCAGCAGCAGCAGCAGCAGCAGCAGCAGCAGCAGCAGCAGCAGTCACCGCCTTTCAGCTGCTCGGTCCTTTGAGATTGGAAAAGCGCGGGCTGAGTTTGGCCCGCAAGTACGGTGCCGTTGGACTCCGCTTCACTTTAAGGAGTCCGGCCAGTTCGCCTTGATAGATGAGTTCGCCGCCGTCCGGGCCGCCCACGGGTCCGAGTTCAATGATGTAATCCGCCTCGGCGAGCAGATCCAGGTGATGCTCGATCACGACCACGGTATGGCCTTGGTCCACGAGAGAGTGCAGCACGCGGATCAGTTTTTCACAGTCGCTCAGATGCAGGCCGATCGTCGGCTCCTCGAGGAGATAGAGATTGCGCGGCTGTATCCCGCGGCTGCGTTCGCGATAGGAAGCGAGACCGGTCGCGAGTTCCGTCACGAGTTTGAGCCGATGCGCTTCGCCCCCGGAAAGCGTCGGCGAACTTTGTCCGAGCGTCAGGTAACCCAGTCCGCAATCCACCATCAGCTGGCAAACTTGTGACAGCTGCGAATGAAAATCGAAAAACTGCGCGGCTTCCTCGAACGTGAGCTGGAGGACTTGTCCGATGCTTTTGCTTTTCCACGTGATGTCCGCGAGCTCCGCGCTGTAACGCAGGCCGCGGCAATCATCGCACGGGAGATACGTGTCCGGCATGAATGCCATCTCCAGCTTGATGCGACCGGCACCTTCGCACGTCGGACAACGCCCGCCCGCGGTATTGAACGAGAAACGCCCGGCGGAATAGCCGCGGATTTTGGCTTCCGGGAGCGACGCGAAATACTGCCGGATCAGATCGAAAATTCCGAGGTAGGTCGCCGGCGTGGAGCGCGGAGTTTTGCCAATCGGTGACTGATCCACCTCCACCACCCGACGAAAGCCCTGAACTCCGCGGAGCTCGCCAAAGGGAACTGCCGTGCCGTTCGCCGGTTTCAGATCATCCGTCACAAAGCCGGTCGCTTTCACAAAGTCGCGGCCGCTGATCTTTGATTTGGACGTGGCGATCGCGTGGGCCACCACGGGCTGGAGCACGTCGCGGAACAGCGTGGATTTTCCGGCGCCGCTCGGTCCGGCCACCATGATCAAGCGCCCCAGCGGCAGACGGAGGTTGAAGCCTTTTAAGTTTCGAAACGTGACCTCCGTCAGCTCGAGCCAATCGCGATGAAACGGCTCGGAGCCGCTCGGAGCTTTCTTCTTCAAGAGTGCGCGCATCGGCGCCGCTTTCGTCAGCAGATTCGATTTAACGGCACGGTATTCGCCGCGCAGCGGATGATTGATCCCCTTCGCGAGGAAGAGGCCGGTGAGCGACCGGTCGCTGCGTTTGATTTCCGCCGGCGTGCCGTAGGCGAGCAGTTCGCCGCCATGAATGCCCGCCGCCGGCCCCAGATCGAGGATCCGGTCGGCGTGTTCCATCAGCTCATCGTCATGCTCGACGACCAGCAGCGTGTTTCCCTTGTCGCGCAACGAGAGCAGAGTAGCGATCAGCTGGTCGTTGTCGCGGGCGTGCAGTCCGATCGATGGCTCGTCGAGCACGTACAGCACACCCGAGAGATTCGAACCGAGCTGCGCGGCAAGCCGGATGCGTTGCGCCTCGCCGCCAGAAAGGGTTTCCGTGGGACGGTCGAGCGAAAGATAACCCAGTCCCACATGATCGAGAAATTTCAAGCGTTCCTCGATCTGCGGGATGATGTCCTGCGTGATGAGTTTTCCGCGGGCATCGATCTCGAGCGCACGCAGTCGGGCGAGTAGTTGCGCGGGGGTGGAGCGGGTGAGCACTGGCAGGGAAAGCGGCTCCTCTTTATGGCGGAAATGAAGCTTCACTGCTCGGGCAGCGCGGTTCAGTCGCTCGCCGTGACATTCCGGGCAGGGCGATCCTCCCTCTGAAATGTCCTCCGTCGCATCCACACCAAATTCGCGGAGGCGAGCCACGGGATCGTCTTCCTCGTCGTCTTTTTTTTCCAACATCCACGGGAAAATCCGGCCGTGACCCCGACACGCCGGGCACCATCCGCGCGGTGAGTTAAAGGAGAAATTCTTGGGATCAAGTTCAGGAAAACTTTCGCCGGTCTCGATGTCGGTGCGGGTCGTCGAGAACCAAGAGAGGACTTCGCCCTGTGGCGTGAGCAGGAAGCAGGCACCTTTGCCGAGCTTCAGCGCGATCTCGAGCGCGGCCCCGGGTTTGGGATGATGCTTCAGATCGGCGACCACGACCTCGATGTCGTGTTCGCTATAGCGATCGAGTTTTTGAAAGGCATCGACCCGCGTGAGCCGCCCGTCCGCGCGCATGAGTTCATAACCCTGATTCGCGATCCAGCTCGCGATCGGCTGGTGGTGGCCTTTACGTCCGCGAATGAGCGGTGCACAGAGGTAAAGGTGTTTCGCTTTTCGTGCCGCCGTGGTGTCGAGCACCCGTCCGAGCAACTTCTTCAACGCGCCGGGTGACAGCGGGGTGACCGGTCGGTCGGAATCGGGATGGTGCTGTACGCCCAGCCGCGCGTAGAGCAGGCGCAGGTATTGGGCGACCTCGGTGATCGTCGCGACGGTGGATTTGCGGGAGCCACGCGTGACGCGTTGCTCGATCGCGACGGTCGGCGGTATTCCGGTGAGGCGATCCACGGCGGGTCGCGGAAGCTGCTCCACGAATTGCCGCGCGTAAGGCGACATCGATTCCATGAACCTCCGCTGCCCCTCGGCAAAGACGATGTCGAAAGCCAGCGTCGACTTACCTGAACCCGACACGCCGGTCACCACGGTGAGCTTCCGATGCTCGATGGAGAGCGAGAGATTTTTGAGGTTGTTCTCGCGGGCACCAATGATGTGCAGGGCCGGAACTGCCGCGCGTTCCTCTGCACTCACACTCTGATTCCCCCCCGCAGCGTCATAATCGGCGCCGTCTTCCGCCGCCATCAGTTCCGAGACAGAGTAACCTATCTGGTCACTCGGTGTGAGGGCCGTGCGCAGGAAGGGAGACGTGGCGGTGTCGGTCGAGGCGACGGTTTCGGGTGGGCCTTCGGCGACGATTTTGCCGCCGTTCGCCCCTGCGTCGGGACCGATCTCAATGATCCAGTCGGCGGATTTGAGGACGTCCAGGTTGTGTTCGATGACGACGACGCTGTGTCCGTGGTCGACCAACGCCTGCAGCACACCGAGGAGACGTTTCACATCGTGGCGGTGAAGCCCGGTCGTGGGTTCATCGAGGAGCAGGAGCGCGCCGGTTTTGGTGTCTGCCGCACTCGTGTAGTCGCTCAGATAGCTCACCAGTTTAAGCCGCTGAGATTCTCCGCCGCTGAGCGTGTTGAGCGGCTGGCCGAGCGTGAGATAACCGAGACCGACCGATTCCAAACTCGCGAGGCGCGAGCGAATCGCCGCATGCCCCGCGAACAGTTCCAAGGCGTCAGTCACGCTGGTGGCGAGCAGATCGGCGACCGAGCGGCCGTTCCACTGGATGGCGAGCACCTCCGCTTTGAAACGTCGCGATTCGCAGACCGGACAAGGTACGAACACGTCCGAGAGGAACTGCATCTCGACGCGCTCATAGCCGAGTCCGAGACAATGATCGCACCGGCCCTCGCCGCTGTTGAAAGAGAAGCTCGACGAGCTGAACCCCGCCGCCTGCGCCGTGGCGGTTTTCGCGTAGAGTTCGCGAATGAGGTCCCATGCTTCCGTATAAAGCGCGGGGTTCGAGCGCGGCGTACGCGAGAGAGGCGACTGGTCGACTAGCACGACTTCGGAGATCTCTGTCGTCCTTGAAATCGACTCGATCACCGCGGGATCCTCGGTGATTTGGAGGCGCTGCGTGAGCAATCCCTGATAGATCACGTTATCGAGCAGCGTGGATTTGCCGGAGCCGGAAACTCCGCTGAGGCAAACGAGCCGCTGCAGGGGCAGACGGAACGAAAGGTTCGCGAGGTTATGCTTCGAAACGTTTTTGAATTCGAGCGATGGGTGCTTCGCGGGAACGGTGCGACGCAAGGAGGGGAGGGTGATGGTTTGCCGGCCGGAAAGGTAGGCGCCAGTGATGCTCGCGTCAGAGTTGAGCATCGCCGCGATCGTACCTTGAAAAACAATCTCTCCGCCCCGGCTGCCGGGTTCGGGCCCGACCTCGATCACATGATCAGCGGCGCGGATCATCGCCTCATCGTGTTCCACGACGACGACCGTGTTTCCGGCATCCGTCAGTGAGCGAATGATCGCGATGAGTCGGTCGATGTCTCGGGGATGGAGACCGACGCTCGGTTCATCGAGGACGAACAAGGTGTCGACCAACGACGTGCCGAGGCAGCTCGTGAGATTGACGCGCTGCACTTCGCCGCCGGAGAGGGTTTTCGAGGAACGATCGAGCGTGAGATAGCCGAGGCCGACCTGCTCGAGATAGCGCAGGCGAGTGACGATCGAGTCGTAGGAAAGCTCGGACTGATGATCGCTGGCCGATGGACGCGCATCACGGAGCGCGGTGAGCAGATCGCTGACGGGAAGCTGGTACAGCTGCGGCAGCGTGCGGCCGCGCCATTTCCAACAGAGCGCTTCGGGCTGGAGTCGTTGCCCGCCGCAATCGGGACAGGGATTGTAGGTGCGATAACGCGAGAGGAAGACGCGAACATGCATCTTGTATGTGTTCTTCTCGAGCCAGCGGAAGAAGCCTTTGACGCCGTACCAGTATTTTGGCCACGACTTGCCGTTTTCTTCACCGTAGCCGGGCTCTCCGTCGATGATGAAGGTTTGCTGTTCCCTGGTGAGCGATGCGAAGGGGACCGAGGTGGGGATTTTTTTCTTTCGTGTCCAGACGAGGAGGTCGGATTTCGACTCGCCGTAGATTTCGCTCTCCCAGCATTTGATCGCTCCGTCGTCGATCGAGAGCGACTGGTCGGGCAACGCGAGGCGGTAGTCGATGTCGATCACGCGTCCGAAACCGCGGCATTTGGGGCACGCGCCGAGCGGCGAATTGAAGGAGAACAGGGCGGGAGTCGCCGCGCGAAACGTGCGGCCCGTCGACGGCGCGTGCAGTCCTCGCGAGTAGTGGCCAGCGGGAGCAAGTTTATCGGCCGAGAAAAAATAGACCTGCCCCTGGCCGAAGTGCAGAGCGGTTTCGGTGGCTTCGAGGAAACGGGCCTTGTTCGCGGACGAGACGGCCAGGCGGTCCTGGATCACGAAGACCGTCTCGGAGTTTTTGAGGATAGCGGCGGCAGTCCCGAGCAGATCCTCGATTTTGTGGACGCTGTCGGCGGCGATGACCCGGAGGTAGCCCTGGTTTTTGAGGTTGGTCAGGATTTCGGTCCACGTGAGGTTCGCCGGTTTCGTGATCTTGAAGGCAATCAGCAAGGTACGCGCGGCTGCGTCTGATGAGGGCGGGGTGCCCTCATCCCGCCCGGGGGAAATGCGGGATGAGGGCATCCCGCCCACATTCGCCAGGGTTTTGGCGTAGATTGTCTGCGGATTGTCATCCTCGACTTTTTCGCCGGTGACCGGGTCGAAACATTCCGCCACATGGCTGAACCAGACTTTAAAGAAATCGGTGAGCTCCGTCATCGTGCCGACGGTCGAGCGCGAGGTTTTTACGGTGTTGGTCTGTTCGATCGCGATCGAGGGCCGGATGTTCTCGATCGAGTCGACCTTGGGTTTATCGAGCAGATCGAGGAATTGCCGCGTGTACGCGCTGAACGTTTCGACGTAGCGGCGCTGCCCTTCCGCATGCAGTGTGTCGAAGACCAGGGAGGACTTCCCCGCGCCGCTCAGTCCGGTGACGACGATGTATTTCCCGAGCGGCACATCGAGATCGAAGCCTTTGAGATTGTTCTGCCGCACTCCGCGAAGGCGGATGCATTCCGGAGTCGAAGATGAAACTTTGGCGGAGCCGGGCTTGGTCACGGGGTGTTCACGAAGTGCACGTGAACGCGGAATGCAACTCGCGCGGCGCTGGAACTTTTTTGGCGCCGACGCTTACTTCCGTGGGCCGGGTCGCGTCTCGGTTAGCGTCAGTTTCGCGCCGGCGGCGTTGATCGCTTTGGCCACGGGCGGACTGGGGCGGGTATCAGTCACGATCGTGAATCGCGCCTCGAAAGGCGTGGTCAAGCTCAGGGCTTTGCGGCCGAATTTCGAATTATCCAGCGCGAAGACCGTGCGTTCCGCCGCGGCGATCATCTTGCGCTGGGCTGCGACCATGAGGGCGTTGTGGTTCCAAACGCCGTTCTCGGTGATCCCCGCGCCGCCGAGGATCGCGAGGTCGGCGTGCACTTGGGCGATCGATTCTTCGCACATCGGGCCAAGCAAGACGCCCAACCGGTTGTAGATGCTGCCACCCGTGACGATCGTTTCCACGCTGCCGACCTCACTGAAGAGACTCGCGATCGGAAGAGAGTTGGTGATGACCTGCAGACGTTTGTCCACCAGGAGCCGGGCCACGGCGTAGGTGGTGCTGCCACCGTCGAGAATCACCGTCATGCCCGGTTGCACTTGTTGGGCAACGAGACTCGCAATCGCGAACTTCTCGTCGGGAAGGCGCTGGTTGCGCGCAATGAAATCGTATTCCTGGGCCACCGCGTCGGTCTCGACCAGAGAAGCGCCGCCGTGGTGGCGGCGAACGACTCCGTTGGCCTCGAGCAGGTCGAGGGCGCGTCGCACGGTGGAAAGCGAGCCGCCGAAGCGCGCCGCCAGCGTGCGCAGGTCCGCGTATTTGTGCTCGCGGATGTAACGCTCGATCAGGTCGGTGCGCTGCTTGTTCGTCATAGGGTCGGAGAGGCGGTCAGCTTTTGAAACAATTCGAGGTAAGCCGCAACCTGCCGCTGCGGATCGAAGGTCGCGCGGGCGTAGCGGCGCGCCTCGGCAGCGATGACCGCGCGCTCGGCGGGAGTCTGAGAAATGAGCTGGGTGAGTGCGCGGCGGAATGCGGCTCGATCGCCGCGGGCGATAACGAAGCCGGTCGAGCCCGGCTGGAAGCATTCCGCGATACCCTGAGCTTGATAGGCCACCGCGGGAAGGCCGTGCGCCTGCGCTTCGATGAGGAAGTTCGAGAGGGCTTCGCTCGCTGAGGCGTGCACCGCGAAATCAGCGGCGTTGTAGAGCGCGGTGGGATCGCGGTGAAATCCAAGAAACTTCACCCGAGCTTTCAGGTTTCGCGCGCTCACGAGCCGCTCGCAAGCGGCTCGCGCGGGGCCATCGCCCGCGAGCCAGAGTTGCCAATCCGTGGTCGGCGGAAATTCGGACACGATCTCGATCAGCTCCCGCTGGTTCTTCTCCGGACGAAACATCGCAACACAGAGAGCCACGGAGGTTGCGTCACTGGCGCCGTTTTGCGCGCGGAGGTTCGCGCCGCCGTGGGCGCCGCGCGGTTCGGGTGGAGGCGGAAAAACGAGCGAATTGTAGATGCAGGAAATTTTTTCCAGCGGAACCGAGTGCTCCCGGACGAGCGTATCGCGGGCGTCACGACTATTGGCCACGATGTGCCGCGCGAGCCGGAGCGAACGCCGGAAAAGCCAGGGAAGGTTTTTCCCGGTGCGCATCGTGGCGACGACGGCCGCACGGGGATGTTGGACTTGGAGGCCACCGGCGTAGCAGTTCGCCATCCGGCCCATGCAAAGAATGAGGTCCGGCCTCAGCTGCTTTGAAGCGGTGAACAACCGTGGGCCAAACCAGTCGAGATGCGTGTCGAAAGGTTGGAGCGCGAGCTGGTTCACGTTGGCGTTCACCGTCGCAGCCAGCACTCCGCCGGGGCGGAAGGTGAGGAGGGTTGCGGGGTGACCGGCGGTGGCGAAAGCGTTGGCGAGCAGTACGGATTGCCGCTCGGTCCCACCGCTTCGCAGGAAATCCTGGACGATGAGGATTTTCATTGCCCGGTGCGGAGACCGGAGAACAGTTTGCGGCGCGTCATGAATTCCACGTTCAATCAACTGCTCGTGCGCTGGCTGGTGCTCGCGCTCGGCGTGGTTTTGGCGACCCGGTTGGTGGACGGCATTTCATATGACACCGGGGGCACATTGCTCGTGGTGGTTTTGCTGCTGAGTTTTTTCAACGCGATCCTCAAACCGCTGCTCCTGTTGTTCACGCTGCCGTTCATCATCATGACGATGGGACTGGGGGTGATCCTGATCAATGCCTTGTTGTTTTTGTGGGTGGGGAAACTGGTGGGCGGTTTTCAGGTCGCGGGTTTTGGGGCAGCGGTGAAAGGGGCGATCGTGGTGAGTCTGACGAATCTTTTGGTGAGTGCGTTTGTCCGCAGCCCGAAACCCGTTGCTCGTTCCGCCCCGCCACCACCGCCTGCGACTCCTCCGTCAAAGCGGCCGAAGGACGATGACGTGATCGATATCTGATCGGTCCGTCGTTTCGAAGCGGTGAAAGTGATGGAAGCGAACGGCTGACGGAGTTTCCGTTTGACCGTTTTTGTGAGCCTGACGACGGTGGTGGCATGGCTGAAACTATCGAATACGACCTGATTGTCATCGGTGGCGGTCCCGCGGGTTACGCGGGTGCGATTCGCGCCGGGCAGCTCGGCAAAAAAGTCGCGTGCATCGAGCAGGAGCGTGCGGGGGGGACCTGTCTGAATTGGGGCTGCATTCCGACGAAAGCGTTGCTGAAGAGCGCGGAGTTGTATCAGAAAATCAAAAAGGCCGAGACGTTTGGCATCACGGTGAAGGACGTGACTTTCGATTTTGCCAAGGTGATGGAGCGCTCGCGCGGGGTTTCCCAGCAGATGGCGAAGGGCGTCGAGTTTCTTTTCCGGAAAAACAAAGTGGATTACTTTGTGGGCCGCGGGCAGGTGCCGGCTGCTGGGATGGTCGAGATCACCGAGGGCGAGCACAAAGGAAAGTTCTTCAAAACGAAGGCCATCCTGATCGCCACGGGTTGTAAGATGCGCCGCATTCCCGATTTGCCGGTCGATGGTGTGCGGGTGATGACTTCACGCGAAGCGCTCGCCATCACGAAGCTGCCCAAATCAATCGTGATCGTTGGGGCCGGCGCGATCGGCGTGGAGTTCGCCTATTTCTACAACGCCTTTGGAACGAAGGTGACCCTCGTGGAAATGCTGCCGCAGATCCTTCCGGTGGAGGACGAGGAAGTCGCGAAAACGCTGCATCGCTCCTTCGAAAAACAAGGCGTCGTGATCCACACGGCGACGAAGTGCGAAAATTTCCGCGTCGGAAAAGACTCGGTGAAGTTGAATTTGGTGAAGGACGGCAAGACCGAGGAGATCGAAGCGGAGGTGGTCCTTTCGGCGATCGGCGTGGTGGCGAACATCGAAGGCGTGCTGGGCAAAGCCGTGAAGCTGGAGCTCGACCGCAATTACGTGAAGGTGGGGGACGATTATCAGAGCACGGTAAAAGGGATTTATGCCGCCGGTGATATCATCGGACCGCCGTGGCTCGCGCACGTGGCGACGTTCGAAGCCGTGAGCGCGGTCAACGGCATCTTCGGTCATGGGAAGCCGCGTCGCGTGAAAAATTTCCCGGGTTGCACCTATTGTCAGCCGCAGATTGCGAGCACGGGACTCACGGAAAAAGCGGCCAGGGAAAAAAAGCTCGATTACAAGGTCGGAAAGTTTCCGTTCACGGCCTCCGGTAAGGCCGTCGCTTCAGCGGAGAGCGAAGGTTTTGTGAAGGTGATCAGCGACGCCAAAACCGGCGAGATTTACGGAGCGCACATCATCGGTTCGGAGGCGACTGAGCTCATCGCGGAGTATGGTTTGGCGGTCGAACTCGAGGCCACGATCGAGGAAATTCATCAGACCATCCACGCGCATCCGACCTTGAGCGAAGCCGTGATGGAAGCCGCCGCTGCCACGACGG
>JBDSSU010000018.1:0-5231 GCA_039928635.1 Opitutaceae bacterium
GATCCTGGCTTGAAACGCCTTCGCCGACTCAGAGTCGAGCCGGTCGCTGCCGTCGGCGGAGCTAAAAAGAATCCATTCGATTGTCGGAGGCAGGTCGCGCGTGCCCGCCCACGCTGCGGCACCGTAACCGCGCCGCGGTTCCACGAGGACTTCGGCGCCGACGTCGCGCGCCCGCGCCGCGGTGTCGTCGGTGCTGCCGTTGTCCACCACGCGCACGAGGGCCACCCCGCGCATCCTCCAGGCAAGCACCGTGTCGGCGATGCAGGGCGCCTCGTTCAGAGCGGGGATCACGACCACCGTGCACCCGAGAAACGCGGCCCCCGCCGGGGCGGGCGCATTGAGCTGATGAGTCATCTTTCATGGGACGTTTCAGCGCGCCGGATATTCCCACGGAATAAAGATCCGCGGAGCAAGCTCCGGGGCATTTGAATCAAATCCATCCGGCTGCTTTTGTGGGCGGGGTGCCCTCACCCCGCTGATTTCAGGTTTCGCAGCGCATGCCTCGCAGGGTGAGGGCACCCCGCCTACATCCAATCAAGCCGGAGCAAGCCCGGGGTATTGGACCCATAGGGAATAAAGCCGGCCCCTGGGTGTCTGACCTGCACATGACTTCGATCCGATTTTTCACCCTGGCTTGTGCCGGGTTCGCGCTGCTTGCGCCTGTCGCCGGTGCTTTCGATCAAACTCACATGACGCTGGATCGCCTGCTGAAACAGCAGGTGACCGACGGGTCGGTCAACTATGCCGCGCTGAAGGCGGCGCCCGCGCCGCTTGACGACTACCTCGCCCAGCTCGCCGGGGTGCCCGAAAAAGAATTCGACGGCTGGTCTGAAAAGACCCGCCTCGCCTTCCTGGTCAACCTCTACAACGCCGCCACGCTGAGACTCATCGTCGACCATTATCCGGTGAAAAGCATTCGGAGCATCGGATGGCTCCCGGGCAGCGCTTGGAAAAAGGAAGGCGTTTCCCTTTTCGGCCGGAAAATTTCTCTCGACGCACTGGAGCACGGGATGATCCGGAAGGACTATCACGATCCCCGCGTGCATTTTGCCCTCGTTTGTGCGGCACGGAGCTGTCCGCCCCTGCGCGCTGAGGCTTATGTCGGCGACCGGCTCGATGCGCAGCTCGACGAGCAGGGGAGGATGTTTCTCGGACAGACGGCGAAGAACCGGGTGGAGGCGGCGACGAAGACGCTTTATCTCTCGCAGATCTTTAAATGGTTCCCCGAAGACTTCGAGTCGGTGGCCGGCTCCGTGCTAAAATTTGTGACGCCCTTTTTCCCTGAGGCGGAGCGGCAGGCCCTTGCCGCCGGCGATTTCAAAATCAGTTATACCGACTACGACTGGTCGCTCAACGATCGGGCCAAACCATGAAGGGCGCCCGCTGGGTTGGCCTGATATTGGTGGTCGGCGCGATCGTCGCTGGTTTTTTCCTCTTCGATGTCCGGGCGCTCCTTCGCGAACTGCTCGCGTGGATCGAGGGTCTCGGTGGCTGGGGGCCCGTGCTGTTCGTGCTGATCTACATTGTGGCGACGGTCCTGTTCGTTCCCGGTTCGGCCCTGACGCTGGGCGCGGGTGCGGTTTTCGGCGTCGGTCTCGGGTCGGTCCTGGTTTCCGTGGGCGCGACCCTCGGGGCGACGGCGGCGTTTTTGGTCGGGCGCTATCTGGCGCGAGACTGGGTGGCGAAAAAGATCGAGGGCAACGCGTCGTTTGCCGCCATCGACCGCGCGGTTGGGGAAGACGGCTGGAAGATCGTCGGGCTCACCCGGCTCTCGCCGGCGTTCCCCTTTGCGCTGCTCAACTACGCCTTCGGCCTCACGCGCGTGAGCCTGCGCGACTACGTGCTCGCCTCGTGGATCGGGATGATGCCCGGCACGGTGATGTACGTTTACCTCGGCTCTCTCGCGCGGGCGGCGGGGGACCGCGAGCGCACCACGGGCGAGTGGGTGCTCTACGGGGCCGGACTTGTGGCCACGATTGCCGTTACCGTGCTGGTCACGCGCACGGCCCGGCGGGCGTTGGCGAAAAAAACGCAGACCGCCGGCTCGCCTTCATGAATTCAAATTCCGGTCCCTTGCAGCCGTGGGATGTCCACAACCAGAAGCTGCACGGCAACGTTCACCCGACGGATTGGACCAACCCGACTCCCGCGCCCCGCTACAATCTCGTCGTCATCGGTGGCGGTACGGCCGGCTTGGTGACGGCGGCCGGCGCGGCCGGACTCGGCGCGAAGGTGGCGCTGATCGAGCGACATTTGCTGGGCGGAGATTGTCTCAATGTCGGCTGCGTGCCCTCGAAGGCGCTCATCCGCGCCGCGCGGTCAGTGGCGGAGGTGCGGCGCGCGGGGGATTTTGGCGTGCGCGTCGGCGGCGAGGTGAACGTGGATTTCGCGGCGGTGATGGAACGGATGCGCCGGCTCCGCGCGGACATCAGCCCGCACGATTCGGCGGCGCGGTTTCGCGAGCTGGGCGTCGACGTGTTCATCGGCGACGGGAAATTTATCGGTAACGACACCGTACAGGTCGGCGAGCCGTTCGACAGGCTCAGGCCGGGCAAGACCCTGCGTTTCGCGAAGGCCGTGATCGCGACCGGCGCGCGCGCGGCCGCTCCCGCGATTCCGGGAATCGATACGGTCCCGTATCTGACCAACGAGACGCTTTTCTCCCTCACCGAACTGCCGAAGCGGCTCGGGATCGTCGGGGCCGGCCCGATCGGTTGCGAGATGGCGCAGAGCTTCGCGCGCTTCGGCTCCGAAGTTTATCTCGTGGAGTCGTCCGCCGGGATTCTGCCGCGCGAAGACCGGGAGGCGGCGGAAATCCTCAAGACATCGCTCGTGCGCGACGGGGTGAAGCTGCTGAGTGGCGGAAAAAATCTGCGGCTGGCCAAGGCAGGCGACAGCGTGCGGATGCTCGTGGAATCGCACGGGCGCGATCACGACCTCGTCGTCGACCAGCTGCTTGTCGCCGTGGGGCGGGCGCCGAACGTCGAGGGTCTCGGTTTGGAAACGGCGGGCGTCGCGTTCGGAAAAAAGGGAGTCACGGTCGACGACCGGCTGCGTACGACGAACCCGAAGATCTTCGCGTGCGGCGATGTTTGTTCGCCTTACCAGTTTACCCATGCGGCGGATTTCATGGCGCGCATCGTGATTCAAAACGCCCTCTTCAAAGGTCGGAAGAAAGCCAGCGCGCTCAAGATCCCGTGGTGCACGTATACCTCACCGGAGATCGCGCACCTCGGTCTGTTCCCGAGGGAGGCGAAGACGCAGGGCATCGCGCTGGACACATTCACGCAGGAGTTGAACCGAGTGGACCGTGCGATTCTCGACGGGGAAGACGAGGGCTTCGTGCGCGTGCATGTGCGCAAGGGGACGGATGAAATTCTCGGCGCGACCATCGTGGCCGCGCATGCCGGCGACATGATCGGCGAACTCTCGCTGGCGATGACCGCCGGGATTGGCCTCGGGACGATCGCGGGCGCGATTCATCCGTACCCGACGCAGATGGAGGCGATCCGAAAAACCGGTGATCTCTACAGCCGCACCCGACTCACGCCGCTGGTGAAAACCCTGTTTGGAAAGTGGCTGGCCTGGCAGCGGCACTGAAACTGGTCAGCCGCGGTTCGCCAAGTGACAGCGCACCGTGTGGCCGCCGCCGAGTTCGGTCACGCCGGGATAGGAAACCTTGCACGCATCGATCGCCACGGGACAGCGCGGATGAAAATGGCATCCCGACGGCGGTCGCGAGGGCGAGGGGATGTCGCCGCGTACGGGAGGAGTTGACGGCGATTCGCCCGCCTCAGCGGTGGGTTTTGGCACCGCGGCCAGCAGAGCCTTCGTGTACGGATGCTGCGGATTGTGCAGCACCTCTCTCGTCGTGCCGTATTCCACGATGCGCCCGAGATACATCACCGCCACGTCGTGGGCGAGATGCTCGACGACCGCCAGGTTGTGCGTGATGAAAAGCAGCGAGAGGCCCAGCTCCCGCTGCAGGTCTTCGAGCAGATTGAGAATCTGCGCCTGCACGGAAACATCGAGGGCGGACGTGGGCTCGTCGCAGATAATCAGTTTGGGCGATACGGCCAAAGCGCGCGCGATCGCGATGCGCTGGCGCTGGCCTCCGGAAAATTCGTGCGGGTAGCGGTCTGCCATCTCGGGAGACAATCCCACTTGGCTCATGAGCGCCGTGAGTCGCGTCTGCCGCTTGCCGGCATCGCCACCGATGCCCAGCGCGATCATGCCCTCCTCGATCAACTCGGCGACGCGCAGTCGCGGATTGAGCGAGCCGACCGGATCCTGAAACACCATCTGCATCTGCGCCCGCAGGGCACGGAGAGCGGCGCCGCGTTGACCGGTAACCTCGGTTCCGTCCAGGCGAACGGTGCCCGCGGTGGGTTCCAGCAGACGGAGGATCGCCTTGCCGACGGTGGTTTTGCCGCAACCAGATTCGCCGACCAGCGCCAGGGTTCGTCCCGCATGGACGGCCAGATTCACGCCGTCGACGGCGCGGACGTGGCCCACGACGCGTTGAAAAACCCCGTGACGAATCGGGAAATGCACCTTCAGATCGCGCACTTCGAGGAGCGGCTCGTCGCGTCCGGTTGGTTCGCGCGGCGTTGCGACGGTTTCTGTGGGGGTGGCGGCGGCCGGGCCGTGACCGCGAGCGGCTTCCGCCGGATCGTAGAGGTGACAGCGCACGCGGTGTCCCTCGGCCAGTGGGTACCACCCGGGCGCGTCGACGCGGCAGCGGTCGAACGCCGCCGGACAACGCGCCGCGAACCGGCAGCCGACGAACTTCGTCGTCATCGGTGGCACGTTGCCGGAAATCGTCGCGAGGCGTCCGCCGTCGTCGCGTGCGCCCGGCAGCGACTCGAAAAGTTTTCGCGAATAAGGATGGGCGGGTGCGCGGAAAAACCGCTCGCGCGGCGCCTCCTCGATCAACTGTCCCGCGTACATCACGCCGATGCGGTGGGCCATCTTCGCGACCACGCCGAGGTCGTGCGTGATCAGCATCATCGCCATGCCGCGATCGCGTTGCAGCCCGGCGAGAAGGTCGAGGACCTGAGCCTGAATCGTGACGTCGAGCGCGGTGGTTGGCTCGTCGGCAATTAACAAGCGCGGGCGGCCCGCCAGCGCCATGGCGATCATCACGCGTTGGTTCATGCCGCCCGAAAATTGAAACGGGTATTC
Organism: Opitutaceae bacterium; assembly: GCA_039928635.1. Lineage (GTDB taxonomy): Bacteria > Verrucomicrobiota > Verrucomicrobiia > Opitutales > Opitutaceae > DATAKE01. The sequence goes on from JBDSSU010000018.1 coordinate 5,185, forward strand.
GTCGAGCCGGCGGTCGGGATCGGGAATGCCGACCTGCTTCAGCAAGG
>JBDSSU010000019.1:0-6423 GCA_039928635.1 Opitutaceae bacterium
AAGGCGGCGTTTTAGCGCCAGCGGCCTTCGATGAAAATGTAGCCGCCGTTCCGACGTTCCCAGCGCGGTTCCTCCCAAAGACTCCGACCACGCGGGGGCAACTCCCAATGCCCCGCCATCCATATATTTCGCCCCGCTCGTAAGGCCCAATAACCATTGATCCAAACATGCCGAGGGGAAGGACGCGGACCCACGTATTCCCGACGCGGCGGTGGCGGAGCTTCTCGAATCACGACCACTTCCGAGGGACGCCGAACGATGATCTGCTGTTGAGGTCCGGGGCCTACCGCCACGGCTGGCCCAACCTCACGCCAGTAACCCTCCACCAGAACGTAGCCGCTGCCCCGCCGTTCCCACCGCGGTTCAACCCAAACCAGCTGGGGACGCGGAGGCCGTTCCCAATGACCGGGGACCCAAACATGGCGCCCTCCCCGCCAAGCCCAATAACCACTGATCCAAACGTGGGCTGAGGAAGGTCGCTCCACGATAATCTCCCGCTGCAAAGGAGGTGGCGGCTCGACTACCACCGCAGCCGCGGGAGGCGGCATGGGCGGCGGAGCCTGAGAGGCCGGCTCACTCGTCGCGGCCGCCTGATCCCAGTAACCGCCGACCAGCACATATCCATTAACCGGTTTCTCCCACCGCGGCGCGACCCACATCGCGTTCCCCGCAGGCGGAAGCTCCCAATGGGGAGCGATCCACACGTACGACCCCTCTTGCCAGCGCCAATGTCCGGCCACCCACACGTGCCGAGCCGTGGGCTGCGGCTCGGGAACCTCCTGGCTGACCGCAGGAGGAAGCGGTTGATCGACAAGGGGCGCAGGCCCGACTGTCACCGCATGGGGCACGGCCGATGTAACCGGAAAATCCGCCGGTTGGGCCGCGCTTTGGACGCCGCCCATCGCGCAGCCGAGCAAAGCGAAAATCGTCGAAATTAAAGATCTCCTCGCAGCGGGATTAAAAAACGAGCAGGGGCACATAGCCGCATATGACGCGGATTGCCTGCCAATGTTTCCTGCGAGCTGACCTCGGAGTCCCGCTGTCCATGAGTTGCCTGACCGTGGCGCTTGCGGCCCACCTCCTGCTATCCAACGTATCCCGTTTCTCCGCAAACCCTCGCCCATGGCCATTCACGTAGCTCTCCACCACCGCACTTCATACCGCTACGACAGGCCGATCCGACTGGGGCCGCAGACCGTTCGACTGCGGCCCGCACCGCACTGCCGCACTCCCGTGCTCAGCTATTCTCTCAAGGTCGAACCCGAGGGATATTTCATCAACTGGCAGCAGGATCCTCAGGGCAACTATCTCGCACGCCTGGTTTTCCCGGAGCCAACGCCATCCTTCTCGGTGGAAGTCGATCTCGTGGCGGAAATGGCCGTCTTCAATCCATTCGATTTCTTTCTCGAGCCGAGTGCCGAGAATTTCCCATTTAGCTACGAACCGAAGCTCGCGGTCGAACTCGCGCCTTACCTCCGCAAGGACCCGATCACGCCGGCCTTCGAGACATTCATCCGTTCACTGGATCTGCATCCGAAGCGCACGATCGATTTTCTGGTCGGGCTCAACCTCCGCATTCACCAAGCCGTCCGCTACATCATCCGGATGGAGCCGGGCGTGCAGAGCGCCGACGAAACCCTGACCAAGGGCTGCGGCTCGTGCCGCGATTCCGGCTGGCTCATGGTGCAGGTTTTCCGACACCTCGGCCTCGCGGCCCGTTTCGTCTCCGGTTATCTGATCCAGCTCCGCGCCGATGTGAAAGCCATCGATGGGCCCTCCGGCACCACGCAGGATTTCACCGACCTTCACGCGTGGTGTGAAGTGTATCTTCCCGGCGCCGGCTGGATCGGTCTCGATCCCACTTCAGGGCTGTTCGCCGGAGAAGGTCACCTCCCCCTCGCCTGCTCGCCCGAACCCTCGAGCGCCGCGCCCATTACAGGAATCGTGGAGCGGAGCCAGTCGACCTTCGATTTCGCGATGAAGGTCACCCGGATCTTCGAAACCCCTCGCGTTACATTCCCGTACCCGGACGAAACCTGGACCCGCATCAACGCCCTCGGCGAGAAGATCGACGCGACGCTCAAAGCCCGCGATGTCCGCCTCACCATGGGGGGCGAGCCCACCTTCGTTTCGATCGACGATATGAATGGCCCCGAGTGGAACACCTCCGCGCTCGGTCCCAAGAAACGCGAACTCGCCGCGCAACTCTTCAAACGCATGTGGACCCATTTTGGTCCCGGCGGTTTTGTTCACCACGGCCAGGGCAAGTGGTATCCGGGAGAGCCCCTCCCGCGCTGGGCGCTCACCTGTGTCTGGCGCAAGGACGGCAAACCGATCTGGAAAAATCCCGCGCTTCTGGCCGATCCGCTCACGAAAGCTTCCCGCGACGCCGCCGATGCCCAGCGTTTCGCCGCCGCTCTCGCCAACCAGCTCGGTGTCGGCGAGGAACGCCTCGTTCCCGGATACGAGGATGCGTTCTACTACATCTGGAAAGAACGCCGCCTTCCCGCCGGCCTCGATCCCGCGGAAAAAAACCTGAGCGATGCCGACGAACGCGCCCGGCTCGGCCGGCTCCTGGAAACCGGTCTCGAAAAGGTCACCGGTTACGCGCTGCCCCTGCTCCGCGATCCAAAGGGGAAATGGCTTTCCGGACCTTGGTTCTTCCGCGCCGGCCGGATGTATCTTGTTCCCGGTGACTCGCCCATGGGCCTGCGCATGCCGCTGAATCTTCAACCTTGGTACGCGCCCCCCGACAACAAACCCGCGGCCGGCGAACCCGCCGCCGCACCCGAAGTGCGCATCGCCTTGTGTGTCGAGGTGCGCGGCGGCCATCTCCACCTCTTCATGCCGCCCTACGAAACGGCGGCGGACTATCTTTCACTCACCGCCGCGATCGAAGCCACCGCCACGGAGCTCTCGATGCCGGTGATCCTCGAAGGCTACCTCCCGCCGCATGATCCGGCGCTCGATAACATCAAAGTCACACCCGACCCCGGCGTCATCGAGATCAACGTCAACCCGTCCGCGAGCTGGCGTGAACTCGCCGACAAAACGGAATGGCTCTACGACACGGCACGCGAATGCCGCCTTGGCGCCGAAAAATTCATGATCGACGGGCGCCACACCGGCACCGGCGGCGGCAACCACATGATCCTTGGGGGCGCGAAACCGGAGGATAGTCCGCTGCTGCGCCGTCCGCACCTGCTCAAGAGCATGCTCGCGTACTGGCATCAGCACCCGTCGCTCAGCTACCTTTTCAGTGGCCTATTCGTGGGACCGACCAGCCAGTCACCGCGCATTGACGAAGCGCGGAACGACAGTCTCTACGAGCTGGAAATCGCCTTCCGCGAGCTCGACTGCAAACTGGCTTCCGCCCCCGGCGGCCCGAACGCCTGCCCGCCCTGGCTCGTCGACCGCATCTTCCGCAATCTCCTGACGGACATCACCGGCAACACCCACCGCGCGGAGTTCTGCATCGATAAACTGTACTCGCCCGACAGCAACACGGGGCGTCTCGGTCTGCTCGAGTTGCGCGGTTTTGAAATGCCCCCGCACGCGCGGATGAGCCTGGCGCAACAACTTCTTTTGCGCGCCCTTGTGAGTCACTTCTGGGATCACCCGTTTGCACCGAAGCGGCTCACGCGCTGGGACACCGACCTGCATGACCGCTTCATGCTGCCGCATTTCATCCGGACCGATTTCGATGAAGTCATCTCCGATTTGAAATCCTGGGGCCTTCCCTTCGAAGAGAGCTGGTTCGCGCCGCACTTGGAATTTCGTTTCCCGCTCTACGGACGCGTCCGCTACCGCGAGATCGAGATCGAACTCCGGCACGCGCTCGAGCCCTGGCATGTCATGGGCGAGGAAAACACTGGCGGCGGCACCGTGCGTTTCGTCGACTCCTCCGTCGAGCGGATGCAGGTGAAGGTCACCGGGCTGACGGCGGACCGCTATTTTGTCTCGTGCAACGGCGCTCGCGTTCCGCTGCAGCCGACGGGCGTGAAAGGCGAACTCGTCGCGGGCGTGCGTTATCGCGCCTGGCAACCGCCATCCGCATTGCACCCGACGATCGGAATCGACAGCCCGCTCATCTTCGACGTGGTCGACAGCTGGAATCAAAAATCTTTGGGGGGTTGCACCTACCACGTGACCCATCCCGGTGGACGCAACTACACGACGATGCCCGTGAATTCCTATGAGGCCGAGAGCCGCCGCCTCGCGCGGTTTTTCCCGTTTGGTCACACGCCGGGACAAAATCTGCCCCTCTCCCTTCGCGAAATCGCCCCCGAGTTCCCGCACACGCTCGATCTCCGCGATCCCGTGAAGGTGACTCGAAGCTGATTCGGCCCCAGCCGATCCTGGGTTCGCTCAAACTCAGTCAAGGCCCAAAGGTGGTTAGTCAGGAGAAGACTAAGGCAAAGAAGAAAGAGACCGATTCTGTGTGGGTGACGACTTGCCCTTCCGCCCTGCGGGCAATTCTCTTTGCCCCCATGTCTGCCACTGCCCCACCGTTGCTTACGACTGACGATCCGCTTCCCGGGTACGCGGGGCTGCCGGGGCGGTATGACGAGTGTCGCGCGGCTGATGGCTCGCTGCGTCCGCATTGGGCGGAGTTCCTGCGGCTGCTCGGCGGCAACGCGACCGCAAAATTCCGGAGCGCCACGGATGCGTGCGCGCGCGCAATTCTCGAACAGGACGTCAGCCTCAACGTCTACGCGGGCGCGCGTTCCGAGCCGCAGCCCTGGCCGCTCGACGCCGTGCCCCATCTCGTCAGTGCCGAGGACTGGGCTTTGCTCTCGGCCGGTTTGCGCCAGCGCGCGCATCTCTACAACCAGCTGCTCGGCGATCTTTACGGTTCACAAAAAATCTTCCGCAGCGGTTCGCTGCCGCCCGAGCTGGCGATGATCAATCCGCATTTTCTGCGGTCGTGCGCGGGCCTCGGAAAACGCGACGGCGTCTTCGTCCACAATTGCGCGATGGACATCGCCCGCTCGCCCGACGGCCAATGGTGGGTGCTCCAGGACCGGCTCGACGCTCCTTCCGGCCTCGGCTACTCGCTGCAAAATCGAACCATCCTGCGGCGCGCACTCTCCGGTGCCTACCACGGAGCCCAGGCCCAAAGCCTCCAGGAGTTCTGCCGGAGTTTTCACGCCTCGCTGGTCGAACTCGCCGGAGGAAGATCGCCCGGCAGCGAGGAAGCGCGCATCGTGCTGCTCACTCCGGGCGTCGCGAACGAAACCTATTTTGAACACGCCTATCTCGCGCGCTACTTTGGCTACTCGCTCGTGGAGGGTGCGGACCTCACCACGCGGGATCGCCAGGTTTTCCTGCGCACCGTCGGCGGCTTGAAACGCGTCCACGCCATCCTGCGACGCGTGGACTCATCGTTTTGCGATCCCCTTGAACTGAATCCCCGCTCGTTGCTGGGTGTGCCCGGCCTCGTCCACTCCGCGCATGGCGGCAAGATTGCGCTCGCCAATCAGCTCGGCAGCGCGGCGTTCGAGAGCACGGCGTTGCTCGCCTTCTTAAAACCACTCTGCCGCGAAATCCTCGGGGAGGACCTCCGGCTGCCCAGCGTCGCCACCTGGTGGTGCGGTCAGGAGAAAGCCCGTCGCTATGTGCTCGAGCGCCTCGCCTCGCTCGTGGTCAAACCCACGTTCCGCCTGACTTCCGGGACCCGTTACGGCGCGCTGCTGACTCCGGCGCAACGTGACGCGCTCGCCGCGGACATCAACGCGCGGCCCTGGGCGCACTGCGGCCAGGAACGCGTCTTCCTCGGCACCACGCCCGCGCTCAACGAGGGGGAATTGCGTCCGGTGCCCTTTGTGATGCGCCTGTTTGTCTGCTGGCAGGACGGAGACTATCGCGTGATGCCCGGCGGGCTGACGCGTTTCAACCCGAACGGAGAGGACGCGATCATTTCCCTGCAGCAAGGTGGCGCGACCAAGGATACGTGGGTGCTCGGCGCGAACTCCTGCGAGATCCCGGCCGCGCCGGAAATAATGCCGGACGATTATCACCGGCCGCTGGCGACGCCGAGCCGGGTCGCCGACAACCTCTACTGGATGGGCCGTTATCTTGAGCGCATCACGCAGGTCTCGCGGCTGCTCGATAAGCTGGACCCCCTCCTGCGCGATGAAGTCGCGGCCCTCGATCCCGCCGTCGCCGCCGATGCGCTGAATATTCTCCTCGTGGTCCAAGGGAGCTACGCACCGCCCGGGGCCAGTCCCGAGGAACTTGCCGGCCGGATTCGCACGCTGGCCGACGACCCGGAGCAGCCCGGCAGTCTCGCGCGAAACCTGGGGCACCTCATTCGCAATCTCGACCAGGTAAAAGTCCGTTTGCCGCCCGAGGCGTGGCGAGTCCTCCGCCGCCTCCGCTCCATCGCGGCCACCCCGCACCCGCAGCTCGCCGCCGATCTGG